>JAULZL010000473.1:0-10693 GCA_032117355.1 Candidatus Nanopelagicales bacterium | reverse complement strand
CATCCCCAGCGCCCGCCCGAGCGATCGGCATATCTTCGTGACATTCCTGCGCAATGACGAGTCCTCGTTGCTGGACGAGCGAACGGTGGGACTGGCGATGCCGAGCAAGCTCGTCGTGGCCGATCGGACGATTGTCGAGGGAAGTGTCGTCCTGAGCATCGAGTACGTGAAGAGGGCCGCAAAGGCCCAGCGAAGTGCCCTGTACCTCCATGAGATAGGCCATGCCCTTGGCCTTGGCCACGGCCCGAGCCAGCAGGATGCGATGTACTACATCGTGAGCACGACGAATGAACTAAGCCCCGGGGACATCGCTGGGATCCAGGCGTTGACCCGGGTCTGTCTACCGGCTCCATGACCCTGGCCGGGCATGCTCGGTCCCATTCGGGTGATCGGTGTCCGGCCCTGCGCTGCTACGGCTATGCTGTGCTCAGGCAAGTCGTCATCAGTACCGCTGTTCTGAGATGCCCGCCCTGCACCCTGGTGGTGGGCATCGAATGTTTCTGGCCATGTGCACAGATCCAGGACGAAGGTTCGAACCGGCTCGGCCACGTGTCGGACGACCGTCCGCCACGACTTCGTGCAAGGAGAACGTGCAACATGGCTCAAGGAACTGTGAAGTGGTTCAACGCTGAGAAGGGCTTCGGCTTCATCGAGCAAGCCGATGGTGGCCCGGACGTGTTCGTCCACTACTCGGCAATTGATTCGAGCGGCTACCGCACCCTCGAAGAGGGTCAAGCGGTTGAGTTCGACATCACCCAGGGGCCGAAGGGCCCGCAGGCCGACAAGGTCCGCCCCGTCTGATCTTCTGATCGACAAGAAAGCCCCCGCCGTTGGCGGGGGCTTTCTGCGTTCATTAGCCGTGGCAGACTCACCGCCATGGCACCTGTGGCGTTCATCGGGCTGGGGGTCATGGGATCCCCGATGGCCCGGCATCTTGCAGCGGCAGGTCACTCGGTGACCGTCTACAACCGCACCTCATCGAAGGCCGAAGCGTGGGTGACCGCCCATGGCAATCGGCAAGCCGGCACCCCGGCCGAGGCGGCGCGCGGGGCATCGGTCGTCATGGTCTGCGTGGGAAATGACGACGACGTGCGCTCGGTCGTCTTGGATCCAAACACCGGAGCACTAGCGGCGATGTCGCCCGGTTCGATCCTGGTCGACCACACGACGGCCTCCGCGGATCTCGCGCGTGCCCTGTCGGTTGAGTGCGCACATGTTGGTGTCGGCTTCGTGGATGCCCCGGTTTCGGGTGGTCAGGCTGGTGCCGAGAACGGAGTTCTTACCGCCATGTGTGGCAGCGATGATCCGACCGTCTACGACCGGGCGGCCGAGGTCTTCTCGGCATACGCGGCTACTTCGGCGCTGCTCGGACCGGCAGGCGCTGGCCAACTGGCCAAGATGGTCAACCAGATCTGCATCGCAGGGGTTGTCCAGGGCCTCGCTGAGGGACTCAACTTCGCCCAGCGGGCCGGACTCGATGTCGAGCAACTTGTGGGGGTGATTGGCAAGGGTGCGGCTCAGAGCTGGCAGATGATCAATCGGGCGCCCACCATGGCTCGAGGGGAATTCGAGTTCGGCTTCGCCGTGGAGTGGATGCGCAAGGACCTTGGGATAGCAATGGCCGAGGCTGATCGGAATGGGGCACGACTGCCCACCACGGCCTTGATCGACCAGTTCTATGCCCAGGTGGTGGAGCGAGGTGGACGCCGCTGGGATACCAGCAGCCTGATTCACCTCCTCCAGAATCCCTAGCCTCGGTGTTATTCAGGGCGTAGAACTTTCCTGGCTCGGGACGTAAAGCCGTTCGGTCTTAGGACGTACGACTGCAGGAGTCAGGACTTTCGGCCACGGCTGCGCAGGGCACCGGAACGTACCGTGATCGCGGCGACATCCCGCGGCGGAAGAGGCGTTCATGGACATCACCCGGCACGAAGGCAAGCGCATCATCGTCACCGGTGCGGGAAGTGGCATCGGGCAGGCTACGGTCCTGCGATTGGCGCACGAGGGAGGGATTGTCTACGGGTGCGATGTAGACGACAGCGGCCTGGAATCCACGCAGCAGTTGCTTGATGGCGCGAGCCTTCCCGGCCAGTTGATCCAGGCTGATATCGCCGTCCAGGAGGATGTCGATCGCGTCGTAGCCGCCGTCGGCCCGCGGATTGACGGCCTGGCGAATGTCGCCGGCATCATGGACCACTTCCTTCCGCTCGGGGAACTCAACGACCAGACATGGAGCAGGGTCTTGGACGTCAACCTGACCGGGGTGATGCGGCTGTCCAGAGCGGTGCTGCCGGCGATGCAGCAGGCCGGCCGCGGGTCGATTGTCACGGTCGCGTCCAAGGCATCACTGGGTGGCGGATCCTCGGGGGTCGCGTACTCAGCCTCCAAGCACGGGGTGATCGGGTTGGTGCGGAGTGTCGCCTACTACTACGGGCCGCAGGGGATTCGATCGAATGCGGTGCTCCCTGGTCCGGTGAGGACGAACATCGGCGTCACCTCCTCTCCGCGCGTGCCATGGGCCATGGAACGCGCGAAGCTATCCATGGCAACGATGCCGGCAGCCGCCGAACCTGATCAGATCGCAGCGGTGATCTCCTGGCTTACCTGCGATGAAGCGGTCGATGTGAACGGGGCACTCGTCACCGCGGACGGCGGCTGGTCAACTGCCTGATGGCATCGCCATCGGCCGGCCTGAGCCCCCGTGAGGCGGCTGAGCGGCTGGCCCGAGATGGGCCGAATGTCCTGCCCCGCCCGAGGCGGGTATCCCTAGCGGCGCGACTTGCCCGCCAATTCGTGCATTTCTTCGCGATCATGCTGTGGGTCGCCGCAGGATTGGGATTCCTTGCTCGACTACCTGAACTCGGCATCGCCATCATCATCGTGGTGGTCCTGAATGCCTTGTTTGCCTTCGTTCAGGAGAGCCGGGCGGATCGAGCGGCCGAGCGGTTGAACTCTCTGCTCCCGGCCCGGGTAGCGGTACTGCGCGGTGGAGCTCGAGTTCTCGTCGAGGCAATGGACGTCGTTATTGGAGACCTGCTGGTTCTATCGGCGGGCGATCGCATTCCGGCAGATGGGGTAGTTCGGCGAGCGACGTCAATGCGGATCGACACCTCGATGCTGACCGGCGAAAGTGATCCGTCGACGGCAGAAATCGATGAGGTGGTCTTCGCCGGGACCTTCGTGGTGGAAGGCGAAGGGGAGGTCATCGTCTCGGCGACGGGTGACCGTACGCGACTGGCGGCGATCGCCCGGTTGACCACCCTGGCGGGCAAGCCGATGACCCCGCTGACCAGGGAGTTGCGACATGTCGTGCGCGTCATCGCACTGATCGCGGTGAGCGCCGGCGGATTGTTCTTCGCCGTGATCCTCGCCCTTGGCCGACCCGTTGCAGACGGGCTCATCTTCGCCATCGGGGTGACTGTCGCCCTCGTTCCGGAGGCACTACTGCCCACGGTGACCCTCACCCTTGCCTGGGGTGCTGAGCAGATGGCGCGGAGGCAGGTCCTGGTGCGTGATCTCGAGGCGGTGGAGACGCTTGGCTCCACGACGTTCATCTGCACGGACAAGACCGGGACGCTGACGCGCAATGAGATGACCGTGGTGGAGGCATGGACGCCACGGGGGACGGCTCGGGCGCCAGTGCCCGGCTACGCGCCGGACGCCGAGATCGTGATCGAACCTATGAGCGCAGAGTCGGTGGCATCGATCAAACAGCTTGCCGAAGTCGCCGCACTCTGCAGCGACGGGTATGTCCACCTCGTGGAGGGGGTGTGGCGGCCCCATGGGGATCCGATGGAGGCGGCCATCGACTCGTTCGCGCGCAGGCTTGGCTGGCCGATGCGCAACATTCGGCGCAGTCGAGTCCCTTCGGCTCGATTTCCATTCGATCCCCGGCGCCGGATGATGTCGGTACTGGTTGAGGGTCGTGTTCTCGTCAAGGGGGCCCCGGACGCCGTCCTCGGTTGCTGCCCGGCAGATCCGTCCGCACATCGGGTTGTCGAGGAGATGACTGCGCGGGGCTTGCGGGTACTTGCTGTCGCGGTACGCGAGACGAAGGGAGAGGTGCCGGCGAGTGCCGGTCAAGCGGAGGTCGGGCTATCCCTGGTGGGGCTACTGGGACTTGAGGATCCACCGC
Source organism: Candidatus Nanopelagicales bacterium (assembly GCA_032117355.1). GTDB lineage: Bacteria > Actinomycetota > Actinomycetes > S36-B12 > S36-B12 > REEB460. The sequence goes on along the minus strand of JAULZL010000473.1, from coordinate 6,558 downwards.
GGCATGACGTGCTGGCCAGTCTCGAGGCCTGCCGGGTGGCCGGCATCAAGGTCGCCATGGTGACCGGCGACCATCCGGGAACCGCGCGCTCGATCGCCGATCAGGTGGGGCTTCGCGGACCGGATGATCCGGTGCTGTGCGGAAGCGACCTCCCGGCGGACGACTCTGAGCTCGGGGCACTTCTTGACCGAACCGGGGTGGTCGTCGCGAGGGTGTCACCTGAGGACAAGCTGCGGATCGCCCGTGCCCTGAGGTCCCGTTCGCATGTCCTGGCCATGACAGGGGACGGGGTGAACGATGTTCCCGCGCTGCAGGCCGCCAACATCGGAATCGCCATGGGCCAGTCGGGGACGGATGTCGCGCGCGAGGCCGCCGACCTCGTCCTATTGGACGATCACTTCGGGTCCATCGTTGCGGGGATCGAGCAGGGCCGGACCACCTACGTGAATATCAGGCGCTTCCTGACGTATCACCTGACGGACAACGTGGCCGAACTCACTCCCTTCGTCATCTGGGCGGTATCCGGCGGCAACTTCCCCCTGGCCCTGGGTGTCCTGCAGATCCTTGCCCTGGATATCGGCACGGACACCCTGTCCGCGGTGGCCCTGGGCGCCGAGCCGCCTGCGAGGCACCTGCTCGAGGGTCCGCCAGTTGCGGGGCGCCTACTTAATCGAACGGTGCTGCGGCGGGCCTTTGTCGTTCTCGGGCCGACCGTGGCGCTCGCCACCATGGCTGCCTTCGTGGCGTCATACCTCGCCGCGGGGTGGCGCCCCGGCCAGGCCTTTCCCGAAGGGTCGGTGGCCCTTGCCGCATCCGGTGCCGCCTTCATCACGGTGGTTCTCGCGCAGAAGGCCAATGCATTCGCTTGCCGCAGCTCGACCCGCTGGCCCGGTGCTCTGGGCTGGACGACAAATCGACTGCTGATTCCCGCCGGCTCCATGGAACTGCTGTTCGCTCTGGCGGTCACATTCGTGCCCGTCCTTGCCGCCGTGCTGGGTCAGGCTCCGCCCCTTGCGGTCGGCTGGGTTGTCGGCCTGCTGTCCATGCCGCTGATGCTGGCGGTTGACGCACTGGACAAGACGGTTCGCCAACGCAGGCGACAACGGTTGCTCGGTCAATGACCGGTCCATAGCGCGGCGTGGGATTCCTTCGGGTTTACCAAAGACCTACCTTGATCGAACGGGAGAGGCGAAAGCACTCCTGGGTGCAAAGGGGAAGTGTCACGCGGAAGGTTTGCTCATCCAACCCCTCACTGAGCAGCCTTCCGCGTGACCGCCTTCTGGCCGGCTGGTTGCCGTGGTGGCTGAGCCAGTCGCTTGCGACACAGGCCCTTGGCCACGCGAGCGAACTCCCTTGTTGCCGGTGAACTCGTCGCCCCTTGAGGTTCCGCGAGCAGGATTGTTCGCGGCGGAATCGGTGGGTTGAGCCGAGCGACGATCACATCTGGATCACGTGTGTCGACAGCCAGTTGCGGCATGACTGCTGCGCCAAGGCCGGCGCGGACCATCGCCTGCACAGCCCCATTGTCGTGAGTGACGAAGACATAGCTTGGGCTCACCCCCGCGGCGCGCAGGCCCCGCTCGACGTGACGTTGTTGCTCAGTCGCATGCTGCCCGATCATCGGCATCCCGCGGAGTAGCTGGGTTGGCAGGGTGGAGCCACGCTGGCCCAGAGTGCTGTCCTTCGGGAGCAGGGCGACGTACGGATCGGAGCCGAGCTCGGTGATGGCGATCCTGGAGTCGGCAATGGGCCCGGCGAGGAAGGTCACGTCGATTGCACCATCGAGAAGCCGCTCGATGAGGTGATCGTTCTCATCAAGCTCGAAGGCATGGATGCCGACCTCGGGGGATGAGGCGCGAACCGCGGCCACGATCTCGGGAAGCAGTTGCACGGAGACGCTTTGGAAGGTCCCGACGGTGAGCCGGCCCCGGGTCCCGGAGAGCAGGTCGTTCAGGTCTCGATCGGCCTGTGCGAGTTGATCGAGGATGGCGCACGCGTGCTTGAGCAGGATGCGACCAGCCGGGGTGAGGCGTACGGGTCGGGGGCCACCGGGGCGGTCGAAGGCAGGCTGGCCAATCGCTCGTTCCAGGGCGGCAATCTGCTGACTGATCGCAGCCTGTGAGTAGCCGAGGACATCGGCAGCGCCGATGAACGAGCCCTCGTCAGCGACGGCGCGTAATGCCGTCAGATGCCTGATCTCCAATCCGATTACGTCATTCACAAACATAAGCATATGCGATCAAAACAATCATGATCTATCGTTTTTCTTTATGTTTTGAAACACCTACTGTCTTCCTCGAAAGGAGAAACCACCATGAAGATGTCAATCACCACGACCCATCGCCTGTCCGAGCGAGTGCTCGCCGACGGGATCGACTCAGACCGAGTGAACCTGCTGCTGTTGGGGCACGACGCCCTCGAGGCTGGTGTCAGCCCAATCCTCATTGACGTGATGACCGACGAGGACGCGCCTGAGGTGGCTCGCGTACGAGCATTCGGACGAGTGTCCGCACGCCTGTTTGCCATCGCAGACAGTCGTCCCGCGAACTCTCGGGTCCTCGTCAGCGCCTAGCAATCGTCGTCACATGCACGAAGCCCCCCTTCATTGAAGGGGGGCTTCGCTGTTGGGATTGCCTAGAGGGCTCGAGAGAAGATCGTGTCGATCTCGTCCCGCTCCGAAGGCGTCAAGGCACGAGCGCGCTGACGGTCCCACTCACGCTGAATGCGGTGACGGGCCGTGGCGTCGCGTTCCACGTGCGGTCGGTCAAACAGATTCGCGAATACTCTCGCAATCGGCTTCACGGAGGATCACTCCCAGTGTTGTCGTTTCAGCTTCATCGGGGTCTCCGACTTGGCTCGGTTGTCGATGGGCGGTTGCCCGGTGACCAAACAAGTATCGCCCGAGAACGGCAACCCGACTCCCGTGCACGGGGCTCATGTGCGAAGGTTCACACGAAGTTCACGTGCGATTGAGTCACGCTGTGAGAGCCGTCACGTTATCGGGTGAAGATTCGCTGAAGGCTGTGAACTAGGTCACGCACAGCGGTAGTTGGCCGCTGTGAAACGATGCCGATCATTGTGAGTCGCGGGCAAGCGTCCGCGAGTTGAACACCGGAGGCCCGCATCGTGCATGCACGAATCACATACTCACCCAAGGTGTTCATTCCCCTGACGAGCCTGTGCCGCGATCGATGCGGCTACTGCACCTTCGCTCAGTCGCCGAGCACCGTCCACGCTCCCTTCCTGACGATGGACGAGATCCTGGCGATTGCGAGAAGTGGGGCAGCGGTCGGCTGCCATGAGGCCCTCTTCACCCTTGGCGAGTTCCCCGAGGATCGATACCCCGTTGCCCGGGCCTGGCTTCAGGAGCGTGGCTACACGTCCACGGTCGACTACCTCGTCGCTGCCTGCGATGCGGTCATCGCGGAAACGGGCTTGTTGCCCCATGCCAATGCCGGCGCCCTCCTTGGCGATGACCTGGCACGGCTTCGTCGAGTAACAGCGAGCCAGGGAATGATGATCGAGTCCCTGCGCCCGGACCTACCGGCTCATCGCGGTGCCCCGGACAAGACCCCGGAGCGACGCCTGGAAACCCTGCGCCTTGCCGGAGAGCTCGCGATCCCCTTCACGACCGGCATCCTGGTCGGAATCGGCGAGGACCGTCGTGATCGCGTTGCGGCCCTCGAGGCCATTGCCGAGTCACATGCGAAATTCGGTCACGTACAAGAGGTGATCGTCCAGAACTTCATGCCGAAGCCCGGAACGGTCATGCGCGATCACCCGCCGTGCCCGATCGAAGACTTGGTTGATGCGATCGGCCTGGCGCGTTCGATCCTCCCGGCCGATATCCACGTGCAGGCACCGCCGAACCTGGTGGACGACCCAGCCGTACTTCTTGACGCGGGCATCGATGACTTCGGTGGCGTGTCGCCGGTGACGCCTGATCATGTGAATCCAGAGCGGCCCTGGCCGATGGTCGATGCACTGCGTGAGGTGGTTGAGCGACAGGGTCGAACCCTCGCCCCGCGTCTGACGATCTACCCGGAGTTCGCTGGACAGCCTCGCCGCTGGCTTGATGAGCGGATGTGGTTTCCCGTTCTCGACCGAAGTGACGCCGAGGGCCTAGGCCGGGACGACCCCGGAGCCCTCTTCCCCGAGAAGCATGCGGATGCGGCGAATGTGGGGACGGGTCCGGAGGTGATCCAGGTCGGGCGTCGTTCCACCGCGTGGTATTCCGGAGCCGATCGCACGCCGATGGTGCTGATTCCGGCTGAGCCCGCTGTGCAAGGAGCGCTCGCCGAGGTGCTTGCCGGGGTCGAGCAGGGCCAGGAGGTCGGCGAAGCCGAGATCACCGTGCTGTTCGCAGCGCGGGGCCCGGAGGTCGCGGCGGTGAGCGTTGTCGCTGATCGTCTCCGTCAGCAGGCGAATGGCGAGACCGTCACCTTCGTCCGCAATAGGAACATCAACTACACCAATGTCTGCACGTTCAAGTGCCGATTCTGCGGTTTCTCCAAGGGCCCGCTCTCCCTGAACCTGCGCGGCAATCCCTACCTGATGACCAATGATGAGATCGCCGAGCGGGTGGTCGAGGCAGCAGACCTCGGTGCGACCGAAGTTTGCCTGCAGGGCGGCATCCATCCGGATTTCGATGGTGACACGTACGTGTCCATTTGTCGGGCCGTCAAGCAGGCCGTTCCGGATATCCATGTGCACGGCTTCACCGCCCTGGAGGTGACCGAGGGGGCGAGGCGGCTGGGCGAACCACTTCGGGACTACCTGCTGCGGCTGAAGGACGCTGGCCTTAAGTCCCTGCCAGGAACAGCGGCGGAGATCCTCGACGATCGGATCCGCGAGATCATCTGCCCTGACAAGATCACCTCTTCGGAGTGGCTGGATTGCCATGAAGCAGCCCATGAGGTCGGGCTGCGCTCCAATGTCACGATCATGTTCGGCACGGTCGAGGAGCCGCGTCACTGGGCGCGGCACATGGTGCGCACCCGCGACCTGCAGAAGCGTACGGGTGGATTTACCGAGTTTGTCCCGCTTCCCTTCGTCCACATGGCATCGCCGATCTACCTCAAGCGCCAATCCCGGCGCGGGCCCACGTGGCGTGAAGTCGTCCTCATGCATGCGGTGGGGCGCATCGCCTACCGCGGCTCGATCGAAAACATCCAGGCGTCATGGGTCAAGCTCGGAGTCATCGGTGCCCAGCAGTTGCTCCAGGCTGGGGTGAATGACCTCGGTGGGACGCTGATGAACGAGAGCATCTCGCGCGCAGCCGGGGCGGCGCATGGCCAGGGGATCACCCCGGAGGAGTTCCGCGAGGTGGTCGAACCGATCGGACGCGTGCTGCAGGAGCGGACCACCCTTTATCAATTGGTTGAGGGTGTCGGGTCGTGGGCGTAAGCGTCGATCGGTGACGGACGGCTCGACCACGCCGCAGCGCTCCTACCTGGGAACCCCCGCTACCGCGCCCGGGCCGGCCGGCCCCGAGATGCTTCGGGACTTCGCACTCATTCGACGGGACCCGCTCGGCTATCTCGCGAAGTCCTGGCGGGCCTACGGGGACATCGTTCAATTCCCGGTGCCCCGCCCGCCGAGCTACCTGGTCAATGAGCCGGGGGCGGTTCGCCGCGTCCTCGTTGACAATGCGCGCGGCTATGGCAAATCCACGATCCAGTACCGAGCCCTGTCCCTTGTCACCGGTGAGGGACTGCTGACCTCTGACGGCGCCCAGTGGCGAAGGCAGCGCAGGCTCATCCAACCGGCCTTTCACCACCAGACCCTGCGCGGCCTCGTCCAGCACGTGGAGGAGGCCGCCGCCTCGATGCTCGACGGGTGGTCGGTGGGGCCTTCAGAGCAGGTCGCCGATGTCGATGCGGCCATCATGCATACGGCACTGGACGTGGTGGGGCGAGCTCTCTTCGCAACGGATCTCTCAGGAGACGCGGATGAGCTGACGAGAGCCACCCTGCAGGGCCTTGACGTGGTCATCGCCCGAGCACGGGTTCCGATCACCCCACCCTCGTGGATCCCGACTCCGGCCAATCGACGGCTGCGCTCGGCAAATGGTCGGCTGGACGCGGCCGTGCGGAGCATGGTGCGCGAGCGGGCGGCCCGCGGCGTCGGTGAGTCGGACATGCTCGATCTGCTGATGGCCATGCGGGACGAGGACGGCACCGGGCTGAGCGAGGAGGAGATCCGCGATCAGATCGTCACGTTCATCGTCGCGGGCCACGAGACGGTTGCGAGCGCCCTGACGTGGTCATGGGGCCTGCTGGCTCAGGATGCCCAGGCTCAGCGACGCGTGCAACAAGAGGCCGACTCGGTTGCTGGTCGCCACCCACTGACGATGGAGGACCTGCACTCCCTGCCCTTCACCCGAGCGGTCCTCGACGAGACCCTCCGGCTTTATCCACCCGCTTGGCTCATCACGCGAAGGGCCCTGGCAGCGGACGAACTGGCCGGCCATGCCATTCCCGATGGGGCGCTGCTGATCATGAGCCCGTCCCTTCTTCATCGCCATCCGGATATTTGGCACGACCCGGAGTCCTTTCG
>JAULZL010000472.1:0-1541 GCA_032117355.1 Candidatus Nanopelagicales bacterium | reverse complement strand
GCATCAATGGCCAGAATGACCCCAGGAGGCTGCCGGTTGGTCATGCTTGGATCGTAGTTTCCCGGAGCAGGCGGAGTGTCCAACGGTGGAGTCCGACGTGTCAGTGGGCTAGGTTTTTCCCGTGACAGCGGTTACAGCCGCGTCCCCTCAGGTCGGGCCGCCTACCGGTGAGCCCTCGTCGAAGGAGGAAGTGTCGTGCGCGTTGGAGTCCTGACCGGCGGAGGCGACTGCCCCGGCCTGAACGCCGTCATCCGAGCGGTCGTCCGCCGCGGCGTCTCCGAGTACGGCTACGAGTTCGTCGGCTTCCGCGATGGCTGGAAGGGCCCGCTGGAGGGCGTGACCGTGGAGTTGGGCATCCCGCAGGTGCGCGGAATTCTGCCGCGCGGCGGAACCATCCTTGGCTCCTCTCGTACGAACCCCATCAAGGTTGAGGGTGGCATCGAACGGATCGAGGAGAATCTCGAGAAGCTCGGCATTGACGCCTTGGTCGCCATCGGTGGCGAGGACACCCTGGGGGTCGCGACCAAGCTCACCGAGCACGGGTTCCACGTGGTGGGCGTCCCCAAGACCATCGACAACGACCTCAGCGCTACGGACTACACCTTCGGCTTCGACACCGCGGTCACCATCGCGACCGAAGCGATTGACCGGCTGCACACGACCGCAGAGTCACACCACCGAATCCTGATCTGTGAGGTGATGGGCCGCCACGCGGGCTGGATCGCACTGCATTCCGGCATGGCGGGGGGCGCCAACGGCATTCTCATCCCTGAGGTCCCGTTCGACCTTGACGAGGTCGTCGGCTGGGTGGAGTCCCGCTTCCAGGCCAGCTACGCCCCCATTCTCTGCGTTGCCGAGGGGGCGCTGCCGAAGGATGGAACCCTCGTCACGAAGGACTCAACCCTCGATGCCTTCGGCCATGTAAAGCTCTCCGGGATCGGTGAGTGGCTCGCGAGTCAGGTCGAGGCGCGTACCGGCCATGAGGCTCGCACGACTGTTCTGGGCCATATCCAGCGCGGTGGCACGCCGACCCCCTTTGACCGGGTGTTGGCGACCCGATTCGGCCTCAACGCGATCACGGCCGTCAAGGACGGGGCTTGGGGAACGATGGTTGCCCTGCAGGGCACTGACATCGTCCGCGTCCCGCTCGAGGAAGCGACCGGGGTCCTCAAGACGGTTCCCCTTGCCCGCTATGAGGAGGCGTCGAGTTTCTTCGGGTGATACCTGCCCTACCCTGTGCCACATGAACAGTGCTGCTCCGGGATCCGCATCCGCCATCACCTGGCCGGATCTTCCCGCGTATCAGCAGCCGCCGTGGCCGGACGCCGGCGAGCTCGAGCGGGCCGTCGACGAGCTGCGATCGCTGCCTCCCCTGGTGTTTGCAGGAGAGTGCGATCTGCTCATGCGCCGACTGGCCGATGCGGCCAGTGGCGAGGCGTTCGTTCTCATGGGCGGGGATTGCGCCGAGACCTTCGAGGCTAATACGGCTGACTCGATCCGTGCTCGCTTGCAGACCGTCCTGCAGATGTCGGTCGTCCTGA
>JAULZL010000471.1:0-13136 GCA_032117355.1 Candidatus Nanopelagicales bacterium | reverse complement strand
TGTAATGGCCACCGATGTGACGAATGCATCCTCGACCGGGATGCTCGACCCACGGACTCGAACCTGGTCACCCATGATCCTGGAGGTGCTGGGCCTACCTGCTTCGTCCTTCCTCGTACCCGATGAGCCCGGCCAGTCACGTGGCGAAGCCCGCGATCCGCGTCTCTTCGGCCTCCCGCTCATCGGAGTTGCCACCCATGACACGGCGAGCGCCTTCGCGGGCACGCCCATTGTCAATCGCGATGCCGCCTTGGTTGTCTCCCTCGGCACCTGGGCGCTGGTAGGCGCGGAGGCAGTGGGACTGGTGCCCCATCCTCGGGCGGCGGAAATCAATGTCACCCATGAACTTGGGGTTGATGGAACCGTCCGACTTCTTCGCAATGCGTCGGGCATGTGGCTGCTGGAGGAGTGCCGGCGGGCGTGGGCCGCCCAGGACGGAGTCGAGCCAGCGGTCGTCGACCTGCTAGCGGCGGCAGCGCAGGCACCGGCCTTTTCCGCGGTCTTCGATGTCGATGCACCAGACCTCGCACGGCCCGGCCAATCGGCGAGCACCATCGCACCGCACCTGCGGGGCTCATGGGATGGATCCCGCGGCGCGATGGTCCGGGCGATCCTGGAGTCCCTCGTCATTCGAATAGCGCAGCGCGCATCGGAGATCGAGTCGCTGCTGGGCCAGCCCCGACCGACGGTTCACGTGGTGGGCGGCGCGAGTCGCATGGCACCGGTCATGCAGTGGCTCGCGGATGCCACGGGCAAGCAGGTCATCGCCGGACCAGCGGAGGCAACCGTGCTGGGCAATGCCGTCGAGCAGTGGCGGGCCCTGGGTATCGTGAGTTCGCTTGCCGAGGCCCGTGCGGCCATCGGGCGGATGCCGGAGATCGCCGTCTACGAGCCGATGGGCTCCTCAGCGCCGTGGGCGTCTGCTGCAGAACGGCTAGTCGACCGACAGTCGTCGTCCTTTGAGGAGAGTCCATGACGAAGCGTCGCCTGCCCCGGCCAGCTGAGATCCTCCCGTTGATCGGTCGACCGGATCGGACGAAAACGCGCCTGCAGCGTCGACTCGAGCGCTGCGCGAACGTGTGGGATATCCGTGCGCTCGCGCGGCGACGGGTGCCGCCTGCGGTCTTCGACTACACCGATGGCGCAGCGGGCTCAGAGGCCACCCTGGATCGGTCGAGGGCCGCGTACGATCGGGTCGAATTCACCCCACGGGTGCTGCGAGACGTGTCGACCGTTGACCTACGCGTGCCGATGCTCGGCCAGGAATCGGCCCTGCCATTTGCCTTTGCACCGACCGGGTTCACCCGAATGATGAACCATCTCGGCGAGCCTGCCGTTGCGAGCGTTGCAAGGGACTATGGCATCCCCTACGGGCTATCGACCCTTGGCACCACTTCGGTGGAGGCCCTCGCCGAGGCAGCGCCGGATACACGTCGGTGGTTTCAGCTCTACGTCTGGCGCGATCGGCAGGCTAGCGAGGCGCTGATCCAGCGGGTGCTGGCCAATGGGTATGACACCTTGATTTTGACGGTGGACACGGCCGTCGGCGGCATCCGGTTGCGGGACGTGCGAAATGGCCTGACCATCCCGCCCCAGCTTTCGGTGCGCACCATGGCCCAGATGGCGATGTATCCGCGCTGGTGGATGAACGTACTCACGACCGAGCCGCTGGAGTTCGCCTCGCTGAGCACCACGGGCGGCTCTGTTGGAGACCTCCTTACCCGAGTTTTCGATCCGGGTGTCACGGCGGCGGACATCTCGTGGCTGCGCAGCGTGTGGACGGGATCCCTCATGCTCAAGGGGGTACAGAGCCTGGAGGACGCGCGACTGGCCGCGGACCTCGGGGTCGACGCGATTGTGCTCTCGAATCACGGTGGACGCCAGATCGACAAGGGCAACGTCCCCCTGGAGTTGCTGCCGAACGTCGTCGATGAGATCAGTGACCGAGTCGAGGTCTACGTCGACGGCGGGATCATGTCCGGCTCCGACGTGGTGGCGGCGCTTGCCTTCGGCGCGCGTGGGGTGCTGGTGGGTCGGGCCTATCTGTACGGCCTGATGGCGGGTGGTTCAGATGGCGTGGCTCGGGTTGCCTCGATCCTGGAGAAGGAGATCCGAACGACGATGCAGCTGCTGGGTGCGACGTCCATCTCGGACCTTGACCGGTCGATGGTCCGACTCCGGGATCACTAGGCAGGGGCGACGGTTCGGTGCCTCGTTGCTAATGTCGCTCGAGTTGGTTGGTCACATCGGGGCAGGCAGGACACAGGGCGGGATGGTCGATGGAGACTGCGGTCGTACACGGTGAAGTCTCCGTCCACATAGCCAGCGACTCCGTCGATGCATGGATGACCCTGCGAGGCAATCACATCGCACCGGTGCACTTCACTTCCGATGCGCGAAGCGCCCAGCCGTACAGCCTGCCCCCGTGGCTCCCCGGCGAATTCCAGGGGATCGACCCGCTCCTGGACACCTTGCGCGGCGACTTCCTCTGCCTGCCCTTTGGCGCCCAGCCCTACGGCGAGGCTCATGGCGATCCGTGCTTCAAGACCTGGACGGTGACGGATCACGAGCCGGGTCAGATCACCCTGCACCTCGATGCCGCTGACTCGGGGGCGAGCATCGACAAGGTGGTGAGCGTCCGCGATGGCCAGACCGCGCTTTTCCAGGAGTTTCGCATCGCTGGGCTGCAGGGCCGATATCCCTATGGAACCCACCCCATCCTCGACTTCTCCTCATACCCACATGGCTCGGTGCGGATTAGTTCCAGCGCGACCCGCTGGTGCTCGGTTCTGCCCAGCGCATTCAGCGACCCGGCCATCGGCGAGGTGCAGATCCTGAAGCCCGGGGCGGAGTTCACCGACCTTTCGGACATCCCTCGGATTGATGGCGGATCACTGGATCTGTCCCGCTATCCCACCGCGGAGCACCACGACGACCTGTTGATGCTGGTCAACGACCCGCAGGCTGGCCCGGTGGGGTGGACTGCGGCGAGCATGCCCGGCCTGGTCTGGTTTGCCCTGAAGTCGGTCAGCGACTTCCCGGGAACCGTGCTGTGGGTGACCAACGGCGGTCGGCCCCAGCCACCTTGGCTCGGTCGCCACGTGGGCCGGATGGGGATCGAGGATGTCTGCTCGTACTTCCACTCGGGACTGGTTCCCAGCCGAGAAGATCGCCTCGCCCACCTCGGCATCCCCACCACGCGCGAGTTCCACCGAGACGAGGTTGTCCGTCTCCGTGTTCTTCAGGCGGTGGCCTTCACTCCGCCGGGCTTCGGACGGGTCGCATCAATCGACACCGCTACTCGCGGCAAGGCCCGTCTCACGGACGACGACGGCCTCGTGGTCGAGATCGACCTCGACTGGGAATTCGTCCTGAACGACTAGTTGAGTGACAGGACTTTCGCAGCCCCCGCTAGTGGCCGAGGCTGCGATCGAAGATGGCGGCCCGGCGGGTGGGCTTGCCGGTGCGTGCCTCGACCTGATCGGCGCTGCTGATCACCCGAAGGCCGATGTTGGTTCCCAGCCACCGGAGTGGTTCAACCTCCCACCGGCGGGACCGATGCCCCACCCAGGGCAGGGTGACGAGGTCACTCTGCTGGCCGGTGATCAGGTCCGCGAGGGTGCGTCCGGCAAGGTTGGACGTCCCTACGCCGTCGCCGACATAGCCGCCAGCCCAGGCCAGGCCGGTGCCGCGATCGAAGCCGCAGGATGCCCACCAGTCGCGGGCGATGCCTACCGGCCCGCCCCATTCGTGGGTGATGGCGGTGCCTGCGAGGGGGGGGAAGAGCGCCATGAGTGACTGGCGGATCGCGGTGTGCACCGCGGGGTTGACGTCCTGCGTGGGCGAAATGCGCGAGCCAAAGTGGTAGGGCGCACCGCGACCGCCGAATGCCAGTCTGTTGTCGGCAGTCCGCTGGCCGTAGATGATCAGGTGACGTCCGTCACTGAAGGTGGGACGACTCTCCAGGCCAATCTCGGTCAGGAGTTCGTTCGACAGGGGCTCCGTTGCGACCATCAATGAGTAGACCGGGGCCAGAGTGCGGCGGTGCCCTGCCAGGGTCCGCGTGTATGCCTCAGTCGCCCGAATGATCACCTCACCGCGGGCAATCCCATGCGGGGTGTGGGCGGCACCTGACTCGATGCGGGTGACCGGTGTGTTCTCGTGCAAAACCGCTCCGCGGGCGACGACAGTGCGCGCGAGGTGTCGAACGAGCCGACCCGGGTGTATCGCCGCGCAGTGCGGGGTGAAGGTTGCGCCCAGAACGTCGGTTGCGTTCACCTGCGCCAAGGCCTCGTCGCGGCCGAGCAGGGCAAGATCTTCCTCGCCGAACCCCCAGGCGCGCAGGTCGGCGACCTCCTGCTGGGCGTCCTGCCATTGCAGTGGCGTGCGGGCGAGGGTGATGGTGCCACCCTTATTCCAGTCGACCTGCCAGTTCTCCCGCCTGGCGACCTCGCCGATTTCGGTGACCGCTGCGTTCATCGCCCGCTTCTGCCGGATGGCCGCATCGCGCGAAGATTGGCGCGCGAGCGCGGCGAGGCTGACGGGGAACAGGGCCGAGGCCCAGCCGCCGTTGCGACCACTTGCCCCGAATCCGGCGTGCTCCGCCTCGAGAATGACGATGCGAAGTGAAGGATCCTGTTGGAGTAGGTAGTAGGCACTCCACAATCCGGTGTAGCCGGCCCCGATGATCACGATGTCGGCGGAGGTGTCGCCGGCGAGGGGAGCCCCCAGTTGGCCGGTCAGTTCATCCGGCAGGGTGTCCGACCAGAGGGATACTCCCGGACGCATGCTCACGTTCTTTTCCAATCGCCAATATATGGAGGGACGGGCATGCCGGGGGATGTCGTTGGGCAGGGAATCGCATCGCCAAAGGTCTCGACGATGGGCACATGCCCCGCCCAGATTCGACCGAAGACCGGATCCGCGACGTCCTCGGGTAGGTCCTCCGGCCCCCCGGCACTGATCTTCACGGAGCACTCGGCGAGGCTCAGGGCCAGGGTGATCGTCGCTGCACGCTCCTTGGCCGTTGGTGGACGAATGTCGTCCCATCGGCCCGGGAGCAGGTGGTCGGAGATCGCGCGCAGGGCGTCGAGTTCCTCATCCTCGACCAGCCGTCGGGTGACTCCGAGGATCACCGCACTGCGGTAGTTCATGCTGGACTCGAAGGCGCTGCGGGCCAGTACGAGACCGTCGAGCAGGGTCACCGTCAGGCAGGTGGGCTGCCCGGCCGCGAGGTTTCGGAACAGCCGGGACCCGGACGAGCCATGAAAAATGACCTCGTCCCCCAGACGGGCATATGCGACCGGGATGACGTACGGCTGGCCCTCGTCATCGACCACGGCGACATGTGCGACCAGGCCGGCGTCGAGAACCGCGTGCAGAGCGACCCGATCAGTGACGGCCCGCTCGCTTAGGCGGCGAATGCGGGTGCGGTCTGTCGAACCGGGATCCGGCAGGGCGGCGGTCAGAGCAGGCTCCATGCCTTGATCAGGGTGGCCCGAAGGATCTGCTCCATCTCGTCGAACTCCGCCTGCCCGCACGTCAGAGGCGGTGACAGTTGTATGACCGGGTCGCCGCGATCGTCGGCCCGGCAGTAGAGGCCGTTGTCGAAGAGGGCCTTGGACAGGAAGCCACGCAGTAGCCGCTCGGACTCCTCCTCGTCGAAGGTCTCGCGCGTTGTTTTGTCCTTCACCAGCTCGATGCCGTAGAAGAAGCCAGCCCCACGAACATCGCCGACGATCGGAAGGTCGGTGAGCTTCTCCAAGGTGCGCCGGAAGGCGCCCTCGTTTGCGACGACATGCTCGTTGAGGCGCTCCCGCTCGAAGAGATCAAGGTTGGCGAGGGCGACGGCAGCTGCCACCGGGTGGCCGCCCCAGGTGTAGCCATGCAGGAATGTATTCGAGCCGTGCTTGAAGGGCTCGAATAGCCGGTCACTCGCGATCATCGCTCCCAGCGGCGCGTATCCGGATGTCATCCCCTTTGCACAGGTGATGATGTCGGGGGTTACGCCGAATCGGTTCATCGCGAACATGTCGCCGATGCGTCCAAACGCGCAGATGGTCTCGTCAGCGACGAGTAGCACGTCGTACGCGTCGCAGATCTCGCGCACCCGCTCGAGGTAGCCGGGGGGAGGGGGGAAGCAGCCGCCCGAGTTTTGCACCGGCTCGAGGAAGACGGCGGCAACACTGTCCGGTCCCTCGAATTCGATGGCCTCGGCCACTCGCTCCGCAGCCCATAGCCCGAACGCCTTCTCGTCGTGCCGGTACTCCTCCGGGGCGCGGTAGAAGTTCGTATTGGGAACCTTGATCCCGCCGGGCACGAGCGGTTCGAATGGGATCTTCGCCGAGGGGATCCCGGTGATCGACAGGGCACCCTGCGGGGTGCCGTGATACGCGATTGAACGGCTGATCACCTTGTGCTTGGTGGGCCTTCCAGTCAGCTTGAAGAATTGCTTGGCGAGCTTCCAAGCCGACTCCACGGCCTCGCCGCCACCCGTGGTGAAGAAGACCCGATTCAGGTCACCCGGGGCGTAGCCGGCCAGTCGCTCGGCCAGTTCGATGGCCTTCGGGTGCGCGTATGACCAGAGCGGAAAGAAGGCGAGCTCTTCGGCTTGCTTGGCCCCGGCGGCGGCCAGTTCCTTGCGTCCGTGGCCCGCTTGCACGACGAAGAGGCCGGCGAGGCCGTCGAAGTAGCGCTTGCCTCGGTCGTCCCAGATATAGGGCCCTTCGCCGCGGACGATGACCGGGACATGGCCGCCCTGGTAGTAGACGGAGTGTCGGGTGAAATGCATCCACAGGTGATCGCGGGCCGCGGTGGCCAGGGCGTCGTCGCCCGGCTCGGTTACGAATTGCTCGGTGATGGTCATCTTGTTCCCCAGGTGTATGTGTGCTTGCGGAGCTTCAGGTAGACGAATGTCTCTGTTGCCCGCACGCTTGGAATAGACCGAATCTGGCGGTTGATGATGTCGAGCAGGTGGTCGTCGTCCTCCGCGACCACTTCGGCGAGCATGTCGAATGAGCCAGCGGTGATGACGGCGTAGGTGACGTCCGGTAGTGCTTCGATCGCACTTGCGGCGGCCTCGAGGTCCCCGTCCACGCGTAGGCCGATCATCGCCTGGCGGCCGTATCCAACCTTGATGGGGTCAGTGACCGCAACGATCTGCATAACCCCGGCGTCCTGCAGCCGCTGCACCCGTTGCCGAACAGCCGCCTCCGACAGCCCCACCGCCTTGCCGATCGCACCGTACGGCCGCCTGCCGTCAGCCTGCAATTGCTCGATGATGGATCGCGAGGCCTCATCGAGCAGACCGCCCTTGACGCTCTCGCGAAAGACCATGGTCGAATAATCGTTGCCTAGAAACCTTTTTGCAAGCGTATCCGTGGTCAACATGCAATTTGGCTACTAATTCCTGCTCTACGACCCAACTCTCCCTACCGTTGGGGCAGGTCGAGGAGTAGGCTTCCGCCATCCTTATTCGGCCCGAACCTGTGGAGTGCCCGTGTCCAAGCGAGTCCTGACGAACGTCGTCAACGGTGAGAGCGTCGGCACCATCGAAGGCCGCACAAGCGAGCTGGTGAACCCCTCCACCGGAGAGGTCTTCGCCGAGGCGCCGATCTCTAGCGCGGCCGATGTCGATGCGGCCTATCGGGCGGCAGCAGCAGGTTTCGAGGTGTGGCGGGACTCCACCCCGAGCGAGCGGCAGCGGGCGATGCTGACCATTGCCGATGCCCTTGAGGCCCATGCGGACGAGCTCATCGCGCTGGAGAGTGAGAACACCGGCAAGGCGATTGCGGTCACGGCATCGGAGGAGGTGCCGCCGATGATCGACCAGATTCGCTTCTTCGCGGGAGCGGCTCGTGTCCTGGAAGGGCGCTCGGCTGGCGAGTACCTCAAGGGATTCACCTCCATGATCCGCCGGGAGCCTGTTGGCGTGATCGGGCAGGTCACCCCATGGAACTACCCGATGATGATGGCTGTCTGGAAGTTCGCGCCAGCGATCGCGGCCGGCAATGCCGTCGTCCTCAAGCCCAGTGACACCACCCCGGTAACCACGGTGCGGATGGCCGAGATCATCGCCGAGTCGGGTGCCCTGCCACCGGGGGTCCTGAACGTCGTCTGCGGGGATCGCGATACCGGTCGCGCCTTGGTCGAGCATGACACCCCGGCGATGGTCGCGATCACCGGATCCGTCCGAGCGGGCATGCAGGTTGCCGAGTCGGCGGCGAAGGACCTCAAGCGCGTCCACCTCGAGCTGGGCGGCAAGGCGCCGATCATCATCTTTGACGATGCTGACGTTGCGGCCGCAGCCGAGTGGCTCGCGGTTGCCGGATACTTCAACGCGGGTCAGGACTGCACAGCAGCCACCCGGATGATCGTGGGAGAGAAGGTCTACGACGAGTTCGTGGCTGCGATAACCGAACAGGCGAATGCCACGATGACGACCTTCGCGGATGGTCCGCAGGGTGAGGCCCTTGTCCCGCCGGTCAACAACGAAGCCCAGATGCAGCGGGTGCTCGGCTTCCTTGAGCGCACGCCCAAGCACGCGAAGATCACCGCGGGTGGTGGCCGCCAGGGCGATCGCGGCTTCTATATCGATCCGACGGTCGTCTGCGACCTGAACCAGGACGACGAGATGATTCAGAATGAGGTTTTCGGGCCGGTCATCACGGTGCAGCGGTGTTCAGACGAGGCGCAGGCCCTTGCCTGGGCCAATGGTGTGCGCTACGGACTTGCCTCAAGTGTCTGGACGCGAGACATCGGCCGAGCCCTGCGGATGGCCAAGTACCTCGACTTCGGCTGCGTTTGGATCAATACCCATATCCCGCTCGTCGCCGAGATGCCGCACGGTGGCTTCAAGCACACCGG
Organism: Candidatus Nanopelagicales bacterium; assembly: GCA_032117355.1. Lineage (GTDB taxonomy): Bacteria > Actinomycetota > Actinomycetes > S36-B12 > S36-B12 > REEB460. Next base: position 4,271 of record JAULZL010000471.1, on the reverse strand, counting down.
CTACGGCAAGGACCTCTCGATGTACGGGTTCGAGGACTACACCCGGATCAAGCACGTGATGGCTAGCTTCGAGGGCTGATGTCGTCCCAACGGGACGTTCGACATTCCTGATTCGTCCAAGCACTAGGAAGGGCATGTGGTGCACGAAGGCCAATTCATCGACGGATCATTGACGGCCGGAACCTCGGGACTGAGTGGCGAGGTGATCAACCCGGCCACGGGCGAGGTGGTCGATGTGGTCAGTTACGCCGGCCCGGCAGATGTGGACAGCGCGGTGGCGGCGGCCCGGTCGGCCTTCGCGACCTGGTCGACGACGACGCCTGCCGAGCGGAGTGCTGCACTCCACCGCTTGGCCGTCCGACTTGAAGAGCGAGCCGATGAGTACGCCCGTGTGGAGTCGGCACAGACGGGCAAGCCGATCCGGTTGTCAACCGGCTTTGACGTGCCCGGCTCTATCGACAACGTGTCGTTTTTCGCCGGGGCCGCCCGGAATCTTGAGGGCAAGGCGTCGGCGGAGTGGGATGGCGACCACACCTCGATCATTCGTCGCGAGCCGATCGGCGTCGTTGGATCGATTGCTCCGTGGAACTATCCCTTGCAGATGGCCATGTGGAAGATGCTGCCAGCAGTGGCGGCGGGCAACACCATCGTGCTCAAGCCCGCTGAGATCACACCTCTCACCACAATCATGCTGGCGCAGGACGCCGTGGCAGTAGGCATGCCGGCGGGGGTGTTCAACGTCGTTACCGGCCCGGGCCCGAGTACCGGCGAGGCCCTGATCGGCCATCCGGACGTCGACATGGTTTCCTTCACCGGTTCCACGCCGGTTGGCAAGCGGGTAATGGAGTTGGCCACCACGAACTTGAAGCGGGTTCACCTCGAACTTGGCGGCAAGGCGCCATTCGTCGTTTTCGATGACGCTGATCTCGAGGCAGCCATCCACGGCGCTGTTGCTGGGTCGCTCATCAACACCGGGCAAGACTGCACGGCGGCCACCCGCGCCTACGTCCAGCGTCCGCTCTTCGATGCTTTCGTCGCGGGGGTTGCCGACGTGATGTCCAGGGTTCGGATGGGGGATCCCTTCGATCCGGATACCGATCTCGGTCCACTCATTACCCGCCGGCAGCAGGAAAGAGTTGCTGGTTTCGTCGCACGCGCGCAGTCGGATGGGGCAACGGTGGTCACCGGCGGATCGATCCCGGGCGGAGACCTCGATCGCGGCGCATTCTTTCAGCCAACCCTCATCACCGGAGCGGCTCAGTCCTCGGAGATCGTCCAGCAGGAGGTCTTCGGGCCTGTGCTGGTCGCGCTGCCATTCGACTCCGATGATGAAGGCCTGGCCCTCGCCAACGACACTCCGTATGGGCTTGCGGCGTCAGCCTGGACCCGCGACGTATTCCGGTCACTGCGGGCCCAGCGGGATATCCGTGCTGGTTGCGTCTGGATCAACGACCACATCCCCATCGTGAGTGAGATGCCGCACGGGGGATTCCGCAAGTCTGGCTTCGGCAAGGACATGTCGACCTACTCCTTCGAGGAGTACACGCAGGTCAAGCACGTGTCCATGGACATCACCGGGACGGCTCGAAAAGAATGGCACCGAACAATCTTCCTTGAGCGGTAGGTTTCCCCCTATCGTGTACGCACTGCCTGTCGTGTGGTCATCACGGCGCACTAGTCAGAATTCGCACCCTGAAATTGGAGAAGCAGATATGTCTGAGAGCCGTCACCAAATCATCGATGACCTCGCAAGCGTCGTGCGGTCGAGCGTCTCGCGCCGTCGGGTCCTCCAGGCGGCAGGGCTCGGTGGCGTTGCGCTAGCAGTCGCTGCTTGCGGTGCGGGTGGCGAGGATGCGTCGTCTGGCCCGGCGAGCGCGGCTTCGGCCGCCGACCTGTCTGATACTGACAAGACTCTGAACTGGTCCAACTGGCCGCTCTACCTCGACATTGATGACGCGACGGGTACCTACCCGTCACTGGTTCAGTTCCAGCAGGCCACCGGCGTGACGGTGACCTACACCGAAGATGTCAACGACAACAATGAGTTCTACGCGAAGGTCCGTACCCAACTTGAGCAGGGGCAGGACATCGGTCGCGACATCGTGGTGCTAACCGACTGGATGGCTGCGCTGTGGATCGAGAACGGTTATGCGCAGAAGTTCGACAAGGCGCTCATTCCCAATGCGGCGAACCTGATCCCCAAGCTCCAAGGGGTCTCCTTCGATCCGAATCGTGACTACACCATGCCCTGGCAGTCCGGCTTCGGTGCACTTGGCTGGAACAAGGCCAAGTTGAAGGAGGCCACCGGCACCGACACGATGACCTCGGTGAGTCAGTTGTGGGATCCGGCACTGAAGGGTCGAATCACCCTGCTCTCCGAGATGCGCGACACCATGGGCGTCATCATTGCCTGGCAGGGCAATGATCCGTCCAACTTCACGGAAGACCAGTTCAACCTTGCCATCGAGGAGCTCACCAAGCAGGTGGACAGTGGCCAGGTCCGCCAGGTGACCGGCAATGACTATGCCGGGGCGCTGGAGAGTGGTGACGTGATTGCGGTGATCGGCTGGTCCGGCGACATCATCCAGCTAGGGGAGGACTTCGGCCTGGCCCTGCCAGAGACGGGCGGGACCCTGTGGACGGACAACATGCTGATTCCGCCGCTGGCAGCGCACAAGAAGAATGCCGAGTTGCTCATCAACCACTACTACGATCCGCAGATCGCGGCGGAGGTTGCGGCGTACGTGCAGTACATCTCCCCGGTAGAGGGAGCCAAGGAGGCAATGGCGGCTATTGACCCTGCCCTTGTGGACAACCAGTGGATCTTCCCGAGTGCCGAGACCCTGGCCAACTCCTACGTCTTCATGACCCTGACGCCCGAGCAGGACGACGCCTACCAGAGGGCCTTCCAGAAGGCCATCGGCAACTGACGGGCTGCAGGCGATGACCGAACGGCACGTTGAGGACCTCCACCTTCTGGACCTGACCAAGCGATTTGGTGATCAGACGGCGGTCGATGACCTGACCCTGACGATCCCAGCGGGCTCGTTCTTTGCGCTGCTTGGTGCATCGGGCTGTGGCAAGACAACGACGCTGCGCATGGTCGCAGGGTTGGAGGATCCAACGTCGGGTTCAATCCGGATCGGAGACCGCGACATCACCGGCCTTCGTCCCTACAAGCGGCCGGTGAATACCGTCTTCCAGTCTTATGCGCTCTTTCCTCACCTGGATGTTTTTGAGAACGTGGCCTTCGGTCTGCGTCGGCGCCGGGTCAAGGACATCAAGGCCAAGGTGGGAGAAATGCTCGAACTCGTCGAGCTTGGCCCGATGGCCCGCCGCAAGCCCAGTCAGCTTTCGGGTGGCCAGCAGCAGCGAGTCGCCGTGGCACGCGCCCTGATCAACCAGCCGGACGTCCTACTCCTAGACGAGCCGCTGGGAGCGCTGGACCTCAAGCTCCGGCGCCAGATGCAGATTGAACTCAAGCGCATTCAGACTGAGGTGGGCACGACCTTCGTGCACGTCACGCACGACCAGGAAGAAGCCATGACGATGGCCGACACTGTGGCCGTGATGAATGCCGGCCGTATCGAGCAGCTCGGCCATCCGGCCGAGGTCTACGAATTACCCAAGACAGTGTTCGTGGCCAACTTCCTCGGCCAGTCGAACCTGATTTCTGGGCGCAAGCAGTCCGATGGCGAGGTGATGGAGGTCCAGGCCAACGGAGTGACCTTCCGATTGCCTCGGCAGCGGAGTTCGGCGACCACAGGTTCGGTGATCGTGGGGGTGCGGCCGGAGAAGATCACCGTGCTGGATGCGGCTGACTTCGAAAAGGTCCCCGTTGGCCACAACTGCGTGAACGGTCGCGTCAGCGATGTCTCGTATTCGGGGGTGTCGACGCAGTACCTCGTACGAACTGCCTGGGGCCAGGAACTCATCGCCTTCGAGCAGAACATCATCGTTGGAGATCGTTGCGAGGTGGGTGATGAGGTGGCCCTCCACTGGGCACCCGAGCACACATTCGGCCTTGACGGATCCGAGGGCATCACCGCCGGGGTCGAGAAGGCGGTCCTGGAGCTCGAGACACCGGCAGCCCCTTAGCCATGGCGCCGATCCTTCCTGCTTCGACATCGGTCGCCCCGGTGGCGCAGCGCCGTTCACGCACCGGGTATCTCCTGCTGTTTCCAGGTATGACCTGGCTGGCGATCTTCTTCGCGGTCCCGTTCGTCACCCTGTTCTTGACGAGCCTTCAGAAGCCCATCCCGGGTAGGAGC
>JAULZL010000470.1:0-8850 GCA_032117355.1 Candidatus Nanopelagicales bacterium | reverse complement strand
TGCCTAGTCGGCTGCCGACATTTCCTCGGCAATCGCATCGGCGAACCTGGCCACGTCCTCCAGGGTGGTATCCCAGGAGCACATCCAGCGCACCTCACCGGTGACGTGATCCCAGGTATAGAAGCGAAAGCGCTGCTGCAGCCGCTCGGTGACCGCCATCGGCAGGGTGGCAAACACCGCATTGGCCTGGACGGGCCTCATGATCGTGACCCCATCAATGCGACCGACCCTGGAAGCGAGCTCCTGGGCCATCGCATTGGAGTGGCGGGCATTGCGCAGGCCAAGGTCGCTGGAGAGCAACTCCAGCAACTGGGCACTGACGAAGCGCATCTTGCTGGCCAGCTGCATGGAGGTCTTTCGAAGGAACTCCACGCCCGGGGCCGCAGCCGGATTCAGCACGATCACGGCCTCGCCGATCATCGCCCCATTCTTCGTCCCACCGAAGGAGACCACGTCGATTCCGGCATTGGTGGTGAAGTCCGCGAAGCCAAGGCCGAGGGAGGCCGCCGCATTGGAGATCCGCGCCCCGTCGAGGTGGACGACCATCCCGAGGGAGTGGGCGTGCTCGGTGATGGCGCGCACCTCGTCAACCGAGTAGACCGTCCCGAGTTCGGTTGACTGGGTGATGGTCACCACGCGCGGCTGGGCCCGATGAACGTCACCGAAGCCCCAGGCCTGGGTGTCGATGAGCTCAGGGGTGAGCTTGCCCTCCGGGGTCGGGATCGTCCAGAGCTTCAACCCGGCCATCGACTCAGGAGCCCCTCCCTCGTCGACGTTGACGTGGGCCGACTGCGCGCAGACCACCGCCTCCCAGCGGCTCGTCATCGCCTGGATGGCCACCACGTTCGCGCCAGTGCCATTGAAGACGGGGTAGACCTCGGCATGGGCGCCGAAGTGCCCGCGGACTGCCTCGGCAAGTGCTGCGGTGACATCGTCCTCGCCGTAGGCAACCTGGTGGCCGGTATTCGCCTCAGCCATCGCACTGAGCACATCAGGGTGGATGCCGGCGTAGTTGTCGCTTGCGAACCCGCGCCATGGCGCCGAACTCATAACGATCGGTTTGCGCGTCATGGCCGAATGCTCCCATCGATCGTGAGATCCAGCCGCCTTCCGTTGTCGACCGGATTGGTGCAGACCCAAGCGACCTGCGCCGCGAGGTCGGTGACGTGGGTGTAGCCGGGCCATTCCTTGGCTGGGTCCTGGCTTGTCATCGAGTCGTTCAGCAGCGCCTTGACGGCCAGGATGACCGAGGCCGCCTGGGAGTCGCGCAGGAAGTGCGCAACCCCGGCCATCCACGACTCGGCAGCCGACTTGGCCGCGGCATAGGCGATATTGCCCGCGGTTGGCTTGGCCGCGGCCGTGCTGCTGACCATGATCACCCGGCCGATCGTGCTGCTGCGGACATCCCCGCCCAGCACTCCGGTCAGGACGGCTAGGGTGCCGACGATCGGCGGGGCAAGGAGCGCCCAGTTGTCGGCGGATTCGCGGTTCAGGGTGCTGCTCCCCCGCCAGCCGCCGACGAGGTGGACGAGCACGTCGATCCGGCCAAGATCGGCCAGGACAGACTCCCGGACCGCTTCGACGGCGTCGGCGTCCAGCAGATCGACGGCGAGCGCCCGTGCATCGCCCCCACTCGCCAGCACCGCATCAACGGCCCGCTGGGCCGACTCCGCGCGAGTGTCTAGTACGACCACCGAGTAGCCCACCTGCGACATGGCCAGGGCCGTGGCAGCACCCGCCGCACCAGCACCGGCGATGACGGCAACCGGCCGGCTCATGCGGTGATCCCGGCGGTCTGGTCGATCGTCGGCGTGAGCTTGCGCTTGAGCGCCTCGTAGAACACGTTCAGCGGGAACTCATCCGGCAGCACCGCGTCAACGAGCGCCTTGATCTCCCCGTCCAGGGCGAGGCCATCGGCCCCCCGAGCCCAGGCCGAGGCGGGATGCGGAGCAACCAGGCCACTGACGAATTCGTGGGCGGCCATCCACTGGGCCAGCCGCGATCGATCGATGCCCTCCCGGTAAAGGGTCTCGACCTCGTCGCAGAGTCGGATCATCGAATCCGGCAGGCGCGTCCAGTCGAAGGACAGGGTGTTGTCCGTCCACCGCAGGACATCATCGCGGTGCAGCCAGGCGAAGATGATCTGCCCGGCCAGGCCGTCGTAGTTGCGAACTCGGTCGCCCGTGACGGTGAAGCGGAAGAGCCGGTCGAAGACGATGGCATAGCGGATGAAGGGGGCGAGGACGACCTCCTTCTCCTGAAGGGTCACGGTCTCGCGGTAGGTGACCAGGTCGCAGCGGAGCTCCTCCAGGGCGTACATCCAGAAGGGCATCCGCTGCTTGATCATGAACGGATCGAAGGGCAGGTCGCCGCGGCTGTGGGTGCGGTCGTGGATGAGATCCCACAGGACGAAGGTCTCCTGGGCTAGCTGCTGGTCGTTGATCAGCAACTCAAGATCCGGCGGCAGCGAAAGCCGCAGGATCTGCGCCGCCTGCTGCTGCACCATCCGGAAGCGGGCCGCCTCTCGATCGCAGAAGATGCCACCCCAGTGGAAGTCCATCGACCCGCTGGTCGCCACCGTCTCGGGGAAGAAAACGGCCGAGTGGGTGTCGTATCCCTTGGTAAAGCCGACGAACTCGATTGGCACGAAGGCCGCGTTGTCGTACGCACCGGCCTCTTGCGTGGCCAGCCAGTCGGGCCAGAAGGTGCGCGTGACGACGGCTTCGACATTGCGGCCCGGGTTGCCGTTCTGGGTGTACATCGGGAAGACCGCCAGGTGCTCGATCCCGTCGACGCGATGCAGATCCGGCCGGAACACCTGCAGCGAGGAGGTGAAGTCAGGCACTCCGAAGCCCGACTCGCGCCAGGCTCGGAAGTCCTCGATGGTCAACGCAAGGTGCTCGGACTGGTGCGGGAAGCGTGGAGCCAGGGCCTCGATGGCGCCGCAGATGGTCGAGACAAGCTCGGTTGCCCGCTCGGCATTGCGACCGCCGCCTGCCTCGTCGACAACGGACCCGTCGACAACGGACCCGTCGGCAGCCTGAATCGTCCGCATCTGCTCGACGGCATCAACCAGCCGAGCCCAGTCCTCATCGGCCTCGAGCCAGGTGGCGCCCTTCGCCCTATTCGATGCGGCTGCCGCCCGGCCACCAGCGGTCCAGGTGAGCAGGTTGACCCACAGCACCCGATGATCCAGATCCATGATCGAGTCGTCGCCGAAGAGGTCGGAATCCGCGGTGACGACGACCCGGCCGAGATCGGCGGAAGCCGCCATGATCAGTGCGGCCTCAGCCGGATCAGCGGTGGGATGGGTCTGCGCCACGGTCTCGACCGACACATGCTCAGTTGACTCATCGCCACCGGCGGTCGCGTGCAAGGCGCCCGCGCGATAAAAGCAGGCCTGGTCAACCCGCGCCGTCAGGTCATGGCGAGCGCCTCGCCGCAGTTGGCCCAGCACCCAGGTCGGGACGCCGTTGAAGGAATGGGTCGGGTCCTGCGCGGTCAGGTTGTCGATCGTGATGCCAAAGCGCTGCGACAGCTCGGCGAGGTTGTTGCCGTACTTGGCCTGCTCGGTCTCGGCCAGGATCACCAGGCCACCACCAGCGCGGACGAAGTCCTCAATGGCCGACAGCTCAGCCGGCTCCAGGAGCGGGGAGCCGGATCCGGTCGTATGCTCCCAGGCGTCGTCGGCACCGTGGGGCAGGACGAGCACGTCAACGCCGGCCAAGACTGCACCGGTGATCGGCCCCGCCTCGTGGACGTCCAGGTGCAGCCCGCACTGCCGCGCCGCCGCTGCCGCCTGGGCGTAGGAGGCATCGGCCGGGTTGACCGGGTTCATCGCGGCGGCCACCTGCGGCCGGGTTGACCAGGCTGAGCGATGTGATTCGTCGAAGAGCACACGGGCGAGCGGACGCATCTGACCTCCCAGGTGGCGGGCATAGGCGCGCAGGACGCCCAAACGGATTATTTTCCGTCCCAAAGGCTACCAGCGCGAAGATTTTCCGCCTAGTAGACGCTTTGACCGGCCAAAATTTCCTACTCCCGTACGTGGTCGAGCCACATCCGCGCATAGCTTTGGGCATCAACGCCCAGGGCGACCTCCACCGGGTGACCGTCCAGCGCATGCTCCCCGTCGAGCACGTACGGCCGCTGATCCACCGCGGTCATCCCGCGGGCCGCGCCCGGATGAGTCACCACCGAGGTGAGCAGGCGTTGAGTCTCCAGGCCCGCCGGCTCAATGGCCGCGCAGACCGCACCCGCGTCACCGATGCCCAGGGGGAAGCCGAGGGCATCGCCGAGGAAGATCCCCAAGCGGCCCATGAGTGCCGTAATGGCCAGGTCGCTTGTCGCCATCTCGCGGATCACCTGCTCTGGCACGGTCACCTGGGTGAACACGTCGAGGCCGTACATCGTGATCGGCAGGCCGCTAGCGAAGACAATGGCGGCGGCCTCCGGATCGTGATGGACGTTGAACTCAGCAAGTGCACTCACATTGCCAGCGCTCGCCGAGCCGCCCATGATGACCACGCGCTCGATATTGCGGCCGACCTCCGGTGCCATCCGCACGAGCATGGCAATGTTGGTCAGCGGCGCGAGGGTGACCAGGGTGACGGGCTGTTCCGAGCCGAGGATGGTCTCCGCCAGCCAGGTGACCGCGTGGCCCTCGCGAGCCGTTCCCGTCGCGGCCGGCCAGTCGATGTCGCCGAAACCGTCTTGCCCATGGACGGTGGGCGCATAGTGCGGCGGGGCAAGGAGGGGCCGATGTGCACCGGCCACCACCGGGACGTCCGGTCGACCTGTGGCCTCCAGCACGGTGCGGGTGTTGCGCACCACATCTTCCAGCGGGGCATTGCCATCGACGCAGGTCACGCCGAGCAGGTTCACTCGCGGGTGACGTGCGGCCAGCGCAAGAGCGAAGGCATCGTCAATACCGGTGTCGACATCGAGGATCATCGACTGGATGGCTGGCTGCTCGGCTGACATGTTGACGGATTATTCACGTCCTGCCGCACTAGACTTCGATCCCGTGAGCGAGAGGACCACTCTCGAGGTGCTGCTCCGGCAGCAGAGTGCCGTGGTGACCGAGGTTGCGCCCGGTGGCCTCGGCGATCGAGCCGGGATCCTCGTCGGCGATCGGATCGCGCAACTCCAGGGCTGGCGAGTGCGCGGCTCAGCCGACATGAGGCGAGTCCTCGACCTGATCCCCGACCACGCATCGCTAATCCTTCGGGTCAAGCGCGACGGCCGTACCGTCCACCTTGGCCCAACTCCCCTGGTACCCGACCTGCACACAGGAGATGCCATGACGGATGCGATCCCCGTGCGCACCGTGCAGCCCGAACAGGTCCTCGTCGTCACCACTGATGCCCTACCCGGCTGCACCGTCCATGAGGTCATCGGCCCGGTGCGTGCCGCCGGTTCGCAGGCCAACCACGCGGAGGGCACTGAAACCGCCCACCTGACGAGTGCCTTTGACAGGGCCCTGCTGGCACTGCGGGAGTCGGCCGCTGAACTCCGCGCCAATGCCGTCCTCGGGCTGACCGCGACAACAATGGAATCCACCACCGGCGCGGCATCGATGGATAGCGCGCGCGAAACCGTCCTACTGATGGGAACGGCCGTCTGGGCCGAGCCCGTTGCGCCGGATCGCACGCCGCCATCGTGGCGTAGCTGAGAGTGGTTCACGCGTTGATGAAGGCACTCGTCCTGGAGTCGGTCGGTCAACTCATCGTGCGCGAGGTTCCCACGCCAACGGCCCGGCCGGGCTGGTCGGTGATCCAGGTACTCGGGTGCGGTATCTGCGGGACGGATCGGCACATCCTGCATGGGGCCTATCCAGCAAAACTCCCGCTGATCCCCGGCCACGAGTTCGGCGGGCTCATCAGCGAGCCGAGCCCGGACTGCCCGCTTCCCACAGGGGCCCTCGTCTCCGTCGACCCGAACATCGTGTGCGGCGAATGCCCGGACTGCCTGGCCGGGCGGACTGCTTTCTGCCCCTCGCGAATCGCCCTCGGAGTCGACATCGATGGCGGCCTCGCCGAGTACGTGCTCGTCCCCGATACGCAAATTTATGCGCTACCGGCATCCGTGCCCGCACTGCACCTACCCCTCATCGAGCCGCTTGCCTGCTGCCTGCGCGGAAGGGACCTCGCTGACCTTCGCGGTGGCGAATCGGTGTGCGTGATCGGTGGCGGGGTGATGGGGCAGTTGGTCGTTCAACTCGCCCGCGCTGCCGGCGCGTCAACGATCTGCATGTCGACCCGAAGCCTGCAGCGACGCGAGCTAGCCCGGTCACTCGGCGCAACCCACGCCGTCGACCCGGCCGATGCCATCGAGCAGGGCGGTCAGTTCGATGTGGTCTTCGAGTGCGCCGGCACCACCGATGCCGTGGCATCCGCACTTGCCAGTGCGCGTCGCGGCGGGGCCGTCATCATCCTCGGCATCACCCCGCAGGATGCGCAACTCGCCGTCAAGCCGTACGACCTGGTCTTTCGCGAACTACGGGTCCAGGGATCATTCCTCAACCCGCTGACCCACGGCCGCGCCGCAGCACTCGTCGCCGACGGGGCACTGGACCTTGATCCCCTGGTCACCCGCGTGGTCGATCTAGACGATGCCGGTCAGGCCATCGCCGAGAAACCTGGGCCCGGCGACGTGAAGGTCATCATCAATCCGGCAGGCCAGACTCCACCTCGCGAATGAAGTCGAGGAGCCCGGCGAAGTAGCGATCCTCGTCGTCGTACATCGCCATGTGGCTGCCCTCGGGCAGATGCAGGTGTCTGCCGCGCGGCATCGCCTCGGCCATTGCCCGCATGTGATCGGGATCCATCGTGTCGTAGCGCGCACCGATGGTCAGGGTCGGGACGGTGATCGACGGCAGGTCGGCAAACCGATCCCACTCCACCAGGGTTCCGCTTGCACCGAGCTCGCTCGGGCCCTGCATGCGGACGTAGATGTCCTTGTTGATGTTCCCGAAGGATCGAGCCACGCACTCCGGCCACTCATCCTCGGGTGCCCGAAGTACGTGGAAGACGTAGAAGTGCTCCATGAGCAGGGCCTCGTACTCGGGATTGTCATAGTCCTCGTTCGCCTCAAGCTCCTTGATGCGCGCGAGCGCAACCTGGTCGACCTCGGGCATCAAGACGTTGGACGCGTACTCGTTGTACGCCGGGATACTCGACATCATGTTCGACACGATGAGGCCCTTGAGATGCTCACCGTGCTCGAGGGCGTACTCGATCCCGAGCAGGCCACCCCAGGAATGACCCAGCAGGTAGAAGTTGCTGGAGTCCAGGCCCAGTTGCTGGCGAACCTGCTCGACCTCGTCCACGAAACGGGGAAGGCTCCACAGCGACGAATCCTGGGGCCGGTCGCTTGCATGCGACCCCAACTGGTCGTAGTAGATGAACTCAACGCCCGCATCGGGCAGATGGTCGGCGAAGTTCTCGAAGTACTCATGCGTGGCCCCCGGCCCGCCGTGCAGCAGGAGGACCTTCGCGGTCGGGTTCTCCCCCACTCGCTTCGTCCAGACATTGAACGTCCCGCTTGGGGTCGTGATCGGGATCAGCCGACCCTCGGGGCTTGCATCCACCATCATTCGCTCCCGACTTCCGCCGCAGTGGGCCTGCGGGTTGCCGGCATCCTTCAAGTCGCCGGGTGGTCGAAGCCTAGCCACGGCCACTGCTCGTCACGACTCGTTCCGGGTGGTGGTGGCAACCTCCAGATCCGCAAGCAGGGTTCTGGTGGCCAGGGCCAGCCAGCGCACCGGATCCTGCATGGCTCGACCCCGGTTACCGGCGCACTCCACCAGGCTCACCGCCGCGCTCACCCCGTGGCGCCGAAGGTCCGCCGGTTCAACATCGACCACCCCGGCCACCACTGCCACCGGGATGCTTCGCTGGGCCGACATGGCAATGACGACACCGGGCGCTTTGCCAACAAGGCCATCGCCTGCAGCCGCCGCCCAGGACTGCCCGTCGAAGGATCCCTCGCCGGTGATGACGAGATCGGATTGCGCGATGGCTTCATCCAGTCCGATGAGGGACGCAACATAGGACGCCCCGGACTCGATCCGCGCGGCCATCGTGGCCAGCGCAGCGAAAGCCACACCCCCCGCCGCACCCGTCCCTGGGATCGAGGCCAGACCCTCGGCGCCCAGCACCCCCGCCCATCGGCGCAGGCCAGCGTCCACCTCCGCAACCTGGAAGGGATCAAGGCCCTTCTGCGGCCCGAAGACCTGCGCCGCCCCGGTCACTCCGCACAGGGGGGCATCGACGTCGACGAGAAAGACCCACTCGCATTCACGGGTCGAGTCAGGGGACGTGCCCGCCTCCACCCGATGTGCGGTGAGCAGTCCGGATGCGTCGCCGGACACCGGTGCGCCGTCGGCATCAGTGATGGTGAAGCCCAGGCCCTGCAAGAAGCCCAGGCCCCCGTCAACCGATGCGCTGCCGCCCAGGCCAACCATGATTCGGCGGGCACCCATCCCCAATGCCGCCTTTGCCAGCAATCCCAGGCCCACGGTCGACGCCCGCATGGGCTGCCGTGGGAGGTCGCCGACCCCGGCCAGGCCGCAGACCTCGGCGAGCTCGATGAAGGCTGATTCATTGAGCAACGCGATCGTGCCCACGGCCGCTCGGCCAAGGGCATCAAGAGTCGGCACCGCGACCGGGGTGAAACCTGCGGCGAGGACAGCCGCCAAGGTGCCATCGCCCCCATCCGCCATCGGACGGGACACGACCTCGATGGAGTCGTCCGCCTCGGCAATGACGCGATGCATCACCTTGACGACCTCATCGGCCGAAAGCGAGCCTTTGTACTTGTCAGGCGCGAGGACGATGCGCATCTCAT
>JAULZL010000469.1:0-2099 GCA_032117355.1 Candidatus Nanopelagicales bacterium | reverse complement strand
GGACTTGCCCGACAGGACTGCTTCGACGATGACTCGCTGCTTCGACATGCAGCGAACGCTGGCCCCTCAAGCGATAAGCATGTCGCGGGACATCCGATAAATATGTCCTGGAACAGCACACCCGAGGCGGCTCCACGCAAAATCTGTTGCTATTGCTGGGTTTTTCGGCCCTCCTGGCCGGTTTCAGGGTGCTCTGTCGCAGGCGTTCTCGGCCCCGAGTCAGCCCCGAGGGCTTGGACCCTACCCGGCTGGGAGCCGGCGCTCCTGGGTAGGGGATCATGCGGTTCGCGCCGGACTTGGTGGATGTCACCATCGGTGGGCCTTCGCTTCGGGTGCGCACGATGCTGCACGAGATGTGGACCATGGTCCCGCCGTCACCGGTGGTGACGATGTCGCGTGGTCGCAGGGCGGTGAACTCCGCCCACACCGCCATGAGCTCGCTCGGGTCCGACGTCACGCAGTGGAGACGGGCATCGCGTTGCAGGTTTTGCCGGATCCGGGCGGGGTTGGTCTCGATGTAGGGATGGTCCAGGACGAACTCCATCAAGGCGATCAGGGAGGCGATGACCCGCTGGACGGTGCCCGGGGCGTGCGCGGTCCGCAGGCCGGCGGCGACGTGCCGTTTGCGATCCACTTCCCATGCCTGAGCGTCGTTCCAGCGCCCGAAGGTGCGGTCAGCGACCACGACTCCGCGGACCTTAACCCGCGCCCGACTCAAGGTCGTTGATTACCTCGGTGCCTCGCATTCGGGCCAGAGGACCGCGGGTCCACGGGGGCGGGGTGCTGGACCTCGGGGTCGTGACGCTGCTTGGCTGCTCGTCAGTTGTCGCTCATCAGCCGGCTTATGTGGTTGAGCTGGGCGGGGGTGTGGTCCAGGACGGTGCCCCTGGCTAGGTGGCGGCGGGAGATGTCGATGGCCAGCGTCGTCGCTATGATACGGATACTCGTATCGGAGGTGAATGGTGTCGGCGTCGTCGTTGTTGCGTGCCGCGCGGGGGGCCAGCGGTCTGTCACAGCGGGCGTTGGCGCGGGTGGCGCGGGTGCCGCAGCCGCGGATCGCCACGGTCGAGTCGGGGGCGTTCGACACGAGCGTGGCCCGCTTGGAGCACCTGGTCTCGGCTACCGGTGGTCGCATCACTGTGCTGCCGACTCGGGCGCGTCCGGTGTGGGAGGCTGCGTTGGCGATCGGCCGGGCCGTCGACGAGGGCGACGAGGCGACGGCCTTCCGTGAGGTGATCCAGGTGTCCGACGACCTGGCCGCCGCTGGTGGCGCGGTTCGTGTGGCTCTGGCGGTGGCCCCAGCGGTCCCATGCGGCGACGCCCGGTACGACGCCCTGCTGGCCGGCGTGGTCGAGTACTGGCTCCTCGCGGACCGCCTGCCGCGACCGGAGTGGCTGGCGGAGCCGGCGTGGACGCTGGGGGAGCCGTGGGACGTGGAGCCAGTACCCGCGCTGCGAGCGGCCGCGCGACGGGCCACGCCACGACCGATCGCCCGGCACGGAGTCTTCCTAGCGGCCAGCGAACTGGCGAGCTCGTGATGGACGGCAACCTCACCCCGCACGATGTGGACACCCTCCTGCGCGAACTCGCTCGTCGGCTGCAGCAGTCCGAGGCGACCGCCGGGATTCGCATCGTCGGTGGCGCCGCGCTCGCCCTGATGAACGACCAGCGACGGACCACCCGCGACATTGACGCGGCCCTGCACCCGGCCGATGTGATCAAGGCCGTGGCGGCGGACATCGCGCAGGCCCACGGACTTCCGCCGAACTGGCTGAACGATGCGGCCCTGGCCTACATTCCGCCGGTCGGCCCCGAGGACTGGATCGATGTGGTCCGCGAGGGCAGCGTGACGATTGCGATCGGATCCCCGCAGATGCTGCTGGCCATGAAGCTCTATGCCAACCGCGGCCGGCGCGACGCGGACGACATCGACTACCTGCTCGGCGTCTGCGGGGTGACCACCGTCCAGGACGCCCAGGAGATCTACGAGCGATATCACGCGCAGGACGTCCTCACAGACCAGGCCGTGGCGCGCATCGAGCACTGGCTGGGTAGCGGGAGTGGTCGTCCAGGAACGTGAGGATCTCGACGTCGGTGCC
>JAULZL010000468.1:0-1678 GCA_032117355.1 Candidatus Nanopelagicales bacterium | reverse complement strand
CGGCTTCGGTCCACGTACGCCCGTCGGTGCTCGTTGAGATCGCGCCGGGGGCGGACAGGGCGACGAATGTGCCGAGCCCGAATTCGACGTCGACCCAGTTGGCCGCTGCATTGCTCACCCAGTCCCAAGTGGTGCCATCCTCGGTGGTGGCGATATGACGTGCCACTCGTCCGTTGCCAGCCCCGACTGCGGCCCAGACCCCGTTCCCGTACGCGACTTCGTCGATGGCGAATCCGTAGGGGAGGGTCTGGGCGGTCCAGGTCACGCCGCGATCCTTGGATGTGAGGTAGTTCTGGGTTGTGGCGGAGGAGAAGACGATCCAGAGGCCCTCGCCATATGCAGCGCCGGTCCACGTGTTGGTGCTCGTGTTCGCAATGGTCCATGCCAGACCCTCGGGGCTGGTGAGGATATTGCCCTTCAAATCCAGGGCCACCCACAAGTTGTCGGCGTAGGTGATCGACGTGAAGGATGATGAAGCAACGGCGCTGGGCAGGCTCGGGAGGCTCCAATTGACGCCATCATCCTTCGAAGTGGCGAGCTTGCCCGTTCCGCCCACGGCCACCCACGTGCCGCGGCCGTCGGTCGTGAGATCGGTCCACGTCGAATCGACGGTGATGTAGCTATAACCCCAGACGATCGCTTCGCGTTCGGTGACGGCGGCGATCGCCCCGGGTGCCACCGATGCTGTCGTGACAGACACCAGACAGGTGATGACTGCAGCAATGAGCCTTGGCCTGACAGTTTTCACGGGGGTCCAATTCGGGGCGGCCTGATGCTCATGGGTGGTGAAGTAGGGCGAGCATAGACACAAGCAGTCCTCATCTGTCAAAAACGACAGCAGTGGTTCACGCCGGCGGGCTTCCGAAATCGGGACGAAGCGGAAAGCCGCTCACTCCGCGGGGGGCCAGTTTCACCCCGAGTGTCTGGTGCAATTGGATCGTGTTGAGTTCGAACCCCATGCGCGACGCGGCCATGTAGAGGCGCCAGACGCGCGCTGTCCCGAGCCCTGCCTCCTCGACAGCTTCGTCCCAATGATCCTCGAGGTTCTGGCACCAGTGCTTGAGGGTCAGCGCATAGTGCTCGCGCAGGTTCTCCTCGTGGCGGATCTCGAAGCCCGCGCTGTTCATCGTGCTCATGATGTGGCCGGGGCCCGACAGCTCACCGTCGGGAAACACGTAGCGATTGATGAACGATGCCCCGTAATGGCTGGGCTCGGCATCATTCGGCCGGGTGATGGTGTGGTTGAGCATGCGGCCCTCGGGCTTGACCTTGGCGTAGGCGAAGGCAAAGTAAGACGGGTAGTTCTCTCGCCCGATGTGCTCGGTGAGGCCGATCGAGGACACGGCATCAAAATCACTTTCCGGCACATCGCGGTAGTCGCTGAAGCGAATCTCAGCCCGATGCGACAGGCCCTGCTCTTCGATAGCACGCTGCCCCCATTCGGCCTGGCGGCCTGACAGCGTGACGCCGATCGCCCTGACCCCGTAGTGCTTCACCGCATGCAGCACCATGCCGCCCCAGCCGCATCCGATATCGAGCAGGGTCATGCCCGGCTTGAGGCCGAGCTTGCGGCAGACGAGGTCGAACTTTGCATCTTGCGCAGTCTCGAGCGATGCGTCAGCCGTGGGGAAAACCGCGCAGGTGTAGGCCATTGACGGTCCGAGGACCCAGCAGTAGA
>JAULZL010000467.1:0-4006 GCA_032117355.1 Candidatus Nanopelagicales bacterium | reverse complement strand
GATGACGTTGTAGAAGGCATTGACGGTATCGGCCACATCCCAGACCGCCAGGATCACGTGATACCCGCTTCGATTTGCCGGCACCGTGATCGCGTGGGCCGGCCGCGTGTTCGCAGCCGAACCATCGTGCGCGACGGTCGTGATCAACTCGAGGTCAGCGCGCTTGAGCGGAGCGTTGGGATCCCAGTTCTGTTTCGTCATGTAGTACGACCACTTCGAGGTGCGATGCGCGGCCGTGTAGGTCCAGTTGATGGTGAGCGGGCCAGTGCCGATGGCATTCTTGTACCAGCGGCCGTACGACTGCTGATCGAGTTCGGTGAACGCAGTGCCGGCCGAGGCGATGCGTCCATCCGCCGGTCCTGCAGCCGGGAAGCCCTTGGGTGCCTCGAGGCTCTGCGGCTCGTAGACAATGCCCCCGCACCCACTGTTGAGCGCCATCTTGCAGGCGGCGGCCCGGCTGTACGGACCGCTCACGTAGCCATGGGCCTGAACCGGGCTTGCGAGTGCAAGAGCTGTTCCCAGCAGGACGATCGGACTGAGCAAGGCAGCCGTTCTGGCGACCATGGTCGGTTTCATTCAGTGCTCCTCCTCGTCGGAAATGACGCGATTTAGACGTACTCCGTTCGATTCCCGTTCCAGAATCACCAGCGATTCAGCTGATGCGGACAACACCTGAACCTCGTCCTTACGGAATCCAGACAATGAGGGCTGATGCGCCCGATATTCGCTAGGCGACACCTGCCGGTTGCGCGTAGCGTGCCCATCGGCATCCTTGATCATCAAGACCGCGGGGTGCAGCACCATTCGCCTTGCCATCGACCAATGATCAATCGGAGTGCCGTGACCAGAGCCACCTTCAGGTGCATCCTCGTGTTCTCCACGGCCTGCGTTGTCGCCCTCACGGGCAGTGCGGCCGCGGCTGCGTCCCATCGACCCGTCGCCCCCGAGGCGCGCGGTGCCACTCTTACGTGGGCATACGTCTCGAGAACTCCGGTGGTGCCGGGCACTCTGGTCGACGGCGCCCCCCGAGCGCTGCAGGACCAGTCGCTCAACTCATCCTTCGTCGTGAGCCTGACTGCCGACGGTAGGCCCGTGCCAGGAGCACGCATCACTTGGCGGGCCAGCGACGCCTCCTCGCACATCACCGCCTTCGCACCCACGACCGACGCCGATGGCCGGGCACGCATCTGGTACTTCGCCGGGCAGGCACCGGTGCAGCGCATCACCGCCACCGACCGGTCGACCGGCCGACAGATCAGCTTCACGATGCGCACGGCCGCACGCATCAAGCCAACAGTCGGGCGGTACGTCGCCCTCTACTTCAGCGCGCCCGCCTCCGTCACGTCCTCCGAAACCGACCAGGCCTACACCGTGATTGCCACCCCTCAGACCGACCCAACCCGCACCTTCTACCAGTTCATCACCGCCTGGCAGCAACCTGATCCGAGCGAAGTCTCGTTCTACGGCGGGATCCAGAAATTCGACTGCGACGACGACGACAGCACGATGTCGCCACGCATCTGCGACGCAGACCGCGGCAAGTTGCGCGGCCACCTCGCAATCTTCTCGGCATGGAATGCGCGGGACGCTTCGGGCAACATCGTGGCGCCTGTTGTCTCGCACCTGCCTGACACGACGTTCTGCGCTGATTTCACCGGCGAGGGCGAAGGGCTCAAATGCACCGCAGCGCTCGATTGGCGTACCGGCAGAAGGATCGCATGGAAGGTCGAGAAGTTACCGGGCGCGGCCGCGCCCTCTCAGCGGGTACGGAGTTCGGTGTCGCTCGACGGCGGCGGCACCTATCAGGAGATCGCCACGTTCGACCTTCCCGCACAGCCGGACTTTCGCACTATCTCACCCTTCGTCGAGAACTGGGGCGGCGACGAGTCACCCACCTGTCTGGATGTCGCGCTTCGAAACCTGACGATCAACGCGATGAGCTTCTACGACGGCAGCACCTGGTCGCGTCCGGCATCCGCATCTGCCATGGGCGGCTTCTACTCCGACGACACCACGGCGTGCGAGAACTACTCGATAACGGCGACCGCTGACGGCCTGAGCATCAAGTCCGGAGGACAGGGCAACTGGCTCGACCTTCGGCCGGCGCTAGCCCTGAGCGGATTCGAATTCCCGCTTCGATCAGGGTTTGCCGACCTCGATCAGGTCCGCTACCAATGGCAGGAGGTGGACATCAGCACGATGGGGTGACAGGTTCGGCCGGACAAAGCGCAAAGCAATGGTCGAGCCGCGCCCTGCCCAGACTTTTGCCATGTCGCATCCCTTGCAGGTTCGCGATGCACTCGATCACGTCACGACAACGACGATCAAGCCTGGGAAACGACTTTTGGTAGATGCCAGTCACGCCTGATCGAAAGCATGCGAATGCCAAAAATTACCGCCATCGGCAGCCAGACTGAAAGATCGGGGTTCACTCCAAGCTCGATGAGCACGACGAACAGAGCTGCTCCGGCGATGCCCGCGAGCGCGTAGACCTGGCCAACGAGGACGATCGGCTTGTTGCCGGTGAGAATATCGCGGAGCACTCCGCCGCCCACCCCTGTGATGGTGCCGAGCAGGATCGCGAGGAAGCCGTTGAGGCCGGCTTCAAGGGCAATATCGGTGCCAAGGATCACGAACGCGCTGAGGCCCGCGGCATCGGCGATGAGTGTCGGGGTCCATGTGACGAGATCTGCTTGCGGACGCAGGCGCAGGATGACGATGACGATGACGGCGGTGCCGATGGCAACGAGCACCGGCCATGCCTCCTCGATCCAGCTGACGGGGAAGCGGCCGATGAGCACGTCGCGGATGGTGCCGCCGCCGATGGCGACGACGACGGCAAGGACGATTGCGCCGAGCCAGTCCATCGATGCTCTCGCCGCCGCCATCACCCCGGAGATGGCAAAGGTGACGGTCCCGATGACCTCGATGACGAGGAAGATGCTGCTCGATGCTTCGCTGCCGCCGATCACCCGCCAAACGTATCCGGTGAAGATCGGATCGCTGCAACGGCAGGTTGGCAGGACAGCTCATCGCTGGACGGGGGCTGCAGGGTCTAGGCGAGCCGTCGCCCATACTTTGGCCATGTCTCATCTCTTGCAGACCCACGTGTCGAACAGCATCTGGCAGGCGCTCACCGACCGATCGGCATCGAGTGGCCAGAGCGTGAGCCATATCGTGCAGGCGGCGCTGGCTGAGTCGCTCGACATCGAGCACCATTCGATCTTCCAGGTGTCGACCGCCGGTGCGCTCGTGCAGGGGCTCTATCAGGGGTGCGTGTCGGTCGCCGACCTTCGTCGGCACGGCGATCTCGGACTCGGTACCTTCGAGGACCTCGACGGCGAGATGATCCTCATCGACGGGCACTGCTATCAGGCGCGTTCCGATGGAACGGTCGTCGAAGCTGCCGACACCGAGCTCACGCCCTTCGCATCGGTCGTGAACTTCGCTGCGGACCACACGGCTCATGTCACCGACGTCAGGTCCTACGACGCATTCATCGCCGAACTCGATCGCATGCGCACCTCGGAGAACGGCTTCATCTCGATCCGGGCAACCGGGACCTTCAGCTCGATCCACCTCCGGACCGCGTGCAAGTCCGAATCCGGGGTCGATCTCGTCGAGGCGACATCGACACAGGCCCTCTTCGACTTCGAGAACATCGCAGGCACCCTTGTCGGCTTCTGGAGTCCGGCCTACACGAAGTCAATTGCCATCGCCGGATACCACATGCACTTCATCAGCGCTGACCGCCAGCATGGAGGCCATGTTCTCGACCTCGCTGCGGATGCGATCTACGTTGAGCTCAACGACGTGAATGATGTCCGGCTCGCGATCCCGGAGACCGCGGCGTTCCTCGACGCGGATCTCTCAGCGGATACTTCCGCAGCCCTCGACATAGCCGAGCGCGGTGGCCGGGGCGCGCGGACGGCTGATGACGTGACGTCGACGTGAGCGGTGCCTGGGCCATGCTTTGGGCCGTGCTTATGCCGCCGTGGGTGACCAG
>JAULZL010000466.1:0-4557 GCA_032117355.1 Candidatus Nanopelagicales bacterium | reverse complement strand
GGCCATCGTTAGGTGGCTGATGTCACGGGCGTCGAACACCCAGGTCCGTCTGCCGTGGTGGTCGCCCGGGCCCATCGTCGCGGCGCTATGGATCATCGTGGCCAGTATTGGCGTGGGCATCTACGTCCAGTTCTCGTCCGCCCTGGGCGCAGCCATTGCGATCTTCGGCTCGGCGATCGTGGTCTTGCTCTGGCTTTACCTGTGCTTCCTCGGCCTGCTCTACGGCGCAGAGATCGAGGCGGAGCGGCAGCGACGCGTGATCACGTCAGACCTGCCGGAGGCTGCCGTCGGCGGCTTCGAGCCCGCCAGCGCGTGATGTAGTCGAGGTGCACTGAGGTCAGCGGGAGAACCAGCGCGGAGCGCCGGTGACCATCGCCGTGACGAAGGCGCCGAGTGCTGCACCCACCCCCATTGATCCTGCTCCCAGGAAGGGCAGCATCAAGCCGATGAACCACCCGCCTGCCCCCATGATCGCACCGGAGATCGCGGCGAAGGCTAGGCGGCCGGTGGCCGACCCGGTTTGCGCTACCTCGGACGACGCCTTCTCTTTCGGGCTCGACTGGCTCGCGGGGGAGGAGGACGTGCCGGAAACCTCGCGGAGCAGTCGTTCGATCTCGTCTTCAGCCATGGACCCATTGTGCGCTGATCCGGATGGCGGTTGTCCACAGGTCCTCGGACAGGGCTTGATTGCGGACGATGCTTCGGGCGACGATCGGGCCGAGCCGTGGATCGGGGGTGAAGCGGCTCTTGCGTGGTCTGGGAGCCCTGGATGCACCCCGTCTCCAGGGCTCCTGGCCCCAGCCTGAACAGTGGTTGCTGCGCCTTGAGCCTCCCGGTGTCATTCGCGACATGGATTACCCTCACGGCGTGACTCCCCAGGATCTCGAGCGTGCCATCCGCAGCGCCATTGAAGGCCTCGTCGCCTCGGGTGCGATCGCGGTAGACCTTCCGAGCGAGGTCCACGTCGAGCGACCGCGATCCCGCGAGCACGGCGACTACGCGACCAACGTGGCATTGGCCCTGGCCAAGCAGGCTGGAATGCCGCCGCGCACCCTGGCGGAAATGCTGGCGACCGCCTTGGGCGAGACCCCTGGGATCGCGTCAACGCAGGTGGCTGGGCCGGGCTTTATCAACGTGGTGCTCGATAGTGCGGCCCAGGGCGAGGTGGCTCGGACGGCGGTGGAACAGGCCGGTCGCTTCGGGCATGGCGATGCGCTGTCGGGGCGAGTCGTCAACGTTGAGTTCATCTCCGCCAACCCGACCGGCCCGCTGCATCTGGGTCACACGCGATGGGCGGCAGTCGGGGACGCCATCGCCCGGGTGCTCGCAGCCGCGGGTGCCCACGTGTCGACGGAGTTCTACGTCAACGACCGTGGCGTCCAGATGGATAAGTTCGGTGCCTCCGTCCTGGCCGCTGCTCTGGGGCAGCCGATCCCCGAGGACGGCTACCACGGCGCCTACATCGTTGACCTGGCCGCAGAAGTGGTGGCCGAGGAGCCTGAGCTCCTGGGCCTACCCGAGGTGCAGCGGTTGGCCGCATTTCGCGAGTCGGCCTACCGTCGCCAGTTGCACCAGCAGCAGCAGGTACTCGAACTCTTCCGCACGCACTTCGATGTGTGGGCGTCCGAACGCGCACTGCATGAGTCGAACGCCGTTGAGCACGGCTTCGATGAACTCCGGGCGCACGGCCATGTATTCGAGTCCGATGGCGCGGTGTGGCTGCGGACGACCGACTTCGGCGATGACAAGGATCGTGTCCTCATCAAGGCTGATGGCGAGTACACCTACTTTGCGTCCGACACGGCCTACTACGTGAACAAGCGCGAGCGCGGATTCGACCTGTGCATCTACCTGCTCGGAGCGGACCATCACGGGTACGTCAATCGGCTGCGGGCCGTCGCGGCATGCAGTGGCGATGACATGGACACCGTTGAGGTGCTGATCGGCCAGATGGTGAAGATCACCCGCGGGGGGGAAGAGGTCAAGCTCTCCAAGCGTGCCGGCACGATCGTGACCCTCGAGGAGCTCGTCGATGAGGTTGGCGTCGATGCGGCCCGTTACTCGCTCATCCGCTACCCGGTCGACTCGCCGCTCACATTGGACCTCGAGGTCATCTCACAGCGGACGAACGACAATCCGGTGTTCTACGTGCAGTACGCGCATGCACGGATCGCGTCGGTGCTGCGAAACGCCGCGGATTTCGGGATCAACTGGCGGGGTGCGGCATTTGACCCGGCGCTGCTCGCGCACGATCGGGAGGGTGAACTGCTCGGGACGATTGCGGAGTTCCCGCGGATCGTCGCGAGCGCCGCGGAGTTGCGCGAGCCGCATCGGGTGGCCCGCTATCTCGAGGAGCTCGCGACGAGTTATCACCGCTTCTATGACGCCTGCCGGGTGCTGCCACGAGGTGACGAGGACGTCTCGGATGAGCACATTGCCCGGCTCTGGTTGTGTGCTGCCGCCCGACAGGTGTTCAGCAATGGACTGGACCTCGTCGGCGTCAGCGCCCCCGACCGGATGTAGCCCACCCGCCCCCTTCCTGCCGTTTGTCCCGGTATCCGCCGCAAACGGCACTTTCGAGGCCGCACGGCGGCCTCCTTTTGCCATGTGCGGCTGTTACCGGTCCCGCCCGCTGGCGACGTTTGGCAGCTCCGCCTGGTGGCAGTTTGCTTCCAGGGGACCTGGCGTTCCGGCCTCTCCGCGATGGGACAAACGTCAGAATCGGGCCGCTTGAGGCCTCGATTCTGACGTTTGCGGCGGATACCGGGACAAACGGGGAGGTGGGGGCGGGCGTGGGGGCGGGGGAGGTGGTTAGGTTTCGCATCGTGCGAGCGCATCCGGCCGGTCCCCGTCACGGCGAGGTCTTCGCCCCGCAGGGCGTCCGCCCCGAGCCGGATCGCGAGGGAATGCACATCCTCGACCCGGCGATTTGGCCCCTGACCGCAACCCGCGAGGGCCGCGGAGCCATGTCCATTGGCGGCGTGGACCTGCGCCAACTCGTTGCCGAGTTCGGCTCGCCCGCCTTCGTCCTTGATGAGGCTGATGTGCGCAGCCGAGCCCATCGCTATCGAGTCGCATACGAAGCCACCGGGGCTCGCATCGTCTACTACGCCGCGAAGGCCTTCATCTCAACCGCCGTCGCCCGGTGGGTAACCCAGGAGGGTCTGGGCATCGACGTCGCGTCCGGCGGTGAGTTGGCGGTGGCCCTGCGGGCCGGAGTCCCGGGTGACCGCCTGCTGATGCACGGCAACAGCAAGTCGATGGCTGAGATCGAGATGGCGGTCGAAGCGAAGGTGGGCAGGATCGTCATCGACTCCTTTGATGACGTCGTACGCGTGGCCGATGCCGCGCTGCGCGCTGGCGTCGTCCAGCCGGTACTCGTCCGGGTCACCGTCGGTGTCGAGGCGCACACCCACGAATTCATTGCGACCGCGCATGAAGACCAAAAGTTCGGCCTGTCCCTTGCTAGCGGGGCGGCCGAAGAGGCGGTCCGGCGCATCGTGAAGCTGCCGTCCCTTGAGTTCGTCGGACTCCACTCGCACATCGGATCGCAGATCTTCGATGCAGCGGGATTCGAGGTGGCTGCGGCTCGCGTCGTCGGTTTGGCGGCGCACCTGGCACATGACCAAGGAGTTCCGGTACGTGAGCTCAACCTCGGCGGCGGCATGGGCATTGCCTATACCGAAGAAGACGACCCATTGGATATCGCAGAGATGGCCACCCAGATCGGCGCCATCGTGACCAAGGAGTGCATGGCGGCAGGGCTTCCTGTCCCCACCCTCGCCTTCGAGCCGGGCCGAGCCATCATCGGCCCCGCTGGCATCACGGTGTACGAAGTGGGCAGCGTCAAGGCCGTCGATCTCGGCAACGGTCACGTGCGAACCTATGTAGCTGTCGACGGCGGGATGAGCGACAACATCCGAACGGCCCTCTACGACGCGCAATACACGGTGACCCTCGCCTCGCGGATCTCCGAGGCTGAGCCGGTCTTGGCCCGCGTGGTGGGCAAGCACTGCGAGTCGGGTGACGTCGTGGTGCGGGACGCCTGGCTGCCAGCTGATGTCGTGCCCGGAGACCTCCTCGCCGTCGCGGCCACGGGTGCCTACTGCCGCTCGATGGCCTCCAACTACAACTGGATCCCGCGGCCAGCGGTGGTCTCGGTGCGGGAGGGTGATGCCTCTGTGGTGATGCGCCGCGAGACGCTTGACGATCTGCTCAGCCTCGACGCGGGTCTGCAGCGGGGCACCCATCCGTAGGTCGGCACCGGATTCGCGTGTCCGCCGATTGCTCTGAAAGGCTGTGCCCCATGTCCACGACTGCCAGCGATCGCGTCATCACGATCGGCCTCCTAGGGGGTGGGACGGTAGGGGCTCAGGTCTCCCGGCTCCTGGCCGAGTCCGCGACCGACCTGCGTGCCCGGGTGGGTGCAGACCTTCGCCTCACCGCGGTCGCCGTGCAGGACTCAACCAAGGCGCGGCCGGGTATTGACCCCGCCTTGATCACCACGGATGCCATGGCTGTCGCGACGAGCGGGGTGGACATCGTGGTCGAGGTGAT
>JAULZL010000465.1:0-2999 GCA_032117355.1 Candidatus Nanopelagicales bacterium | reverse complement strand
GCCGCCTGGATGGCTGTCGTTCCGGTCTTGTGCACGCCGATGTGAATGACGACCGCATCCTCGGGAGC
The DNA here is from genome assembly GCA_032117355.1 of Candidatus Nanopelagicales bacterium. Classification (GTDB taxonomy): domain Bacteria; phylum Actinomycetota; class Actinomycetes; order S36-B12; family S36-B12; genus REEB460. The sequence goes on along the minus strand of JAULZL010000465.1, from coordinate 2,931 downwards.
GACCGGGACAGGTGGCAGGAGTCCGTCCTTCGATCCCATGGGGGAACCCTATTCAACCTCTGATGATCACCGGCGCATTCACACACGCAGGCCCAGGCGCAGTGGGACGAGAGCAGTTCACGATCGAGACACCGAGGCTGAACTCGGCCGCACATCCAGCGTGTTTCAGTCACCCCCGAGCTTTCAGTCGTCATCCTCTTCGTCCAGGTCCTCCTCCCTGCGGCGGCGTAGCCCGGTCCCACCCTTGGGCATCAGTGCCAGGCCTTCGTTCACCGAGGTGTCCGCCTTGAGGGTTCCGCCATCGATGACGAGGGCCCGATCGCAGAACCTCTCCACCAGGGTCGGCTGGTCACTGGCAAGCAGGAAGCTGGCACCCGATGCCTTCAAGCCTTCCACGTACTCCCAGCACCGGCGCTCGTACGCCGGTTCGCCCACCACGATGGAATCCTCGATCGCGAAGGCTCGCGCTCCCGTCGCCATCGTGACGCACCACACCAACTTCTGTCGGGTGAGTCGAGGAGCGCTGCGCAGGTAGCCATCGAAGGCCTTGCCGATACCGAGCGTCTCGATGATCCAGGGAAGCTTGGCCTCGACGTCGGCATGAGCCATCCCCAGGAGTCCACCAAGCAGGTATACGTTCTGGCGAACAGTGCTCGTACCCACCAGGCTGCGCGATCGCTCCAGCATCGGGACGATGACCTCGCTCCGACGCACGGATCCCCGATCAGGTATCAGAGTGCCAACGGCAAGCCGCATGAATTCGTCGCGACCACCGGTGCGGGTGCCGAGGACCGCGACCGACTCGCCTCGATCAATGGAGACCGATACGGCATCAAGCACCATCGCCTCTTCACGACGCGTATCGCCCGCCAGCCGCCGCAGCCGCTGGTGTCGCTTCGTCCCGCCCCTGCGGCGACGACGGGGCATGGAGATAGCAACGTCCGTGAACTCCAGGAGCGCATCGAGGTGATGATCGATGACCAGCCTCGCCATCAGGCCTCCTTGAGGATGCGTGGCTCGATCCGACGGAAGACAAGGAGCCCGGAGATCACGAGAATCGCGCACACGGCGAAGGAGATCGAGAACTGACGCAGGGTCTCGGTTTCATTGGGCCAGAAACCGATTCGGTACAGCCCGAGGATCCCGACGAGCGGGTTGAGTGGTGCTACCTCTCGAATGGAATCCGGGATGCGAGCGATCGAGTAGAGCACCGGCGTGAGGTAGAACATCGCCCGCGTGACGATCCGCACGATGCGAGCAAAGTCCGGAACCACAGCGGAAATGCTGGCCACCAGCAATCCGAGTGCGTACATGAGGACGAATTGGATGGCGACTGCAACAGGGAACAGCACGATGAGAGGCCCGGGGAAGGTCCACGTCACCAGGACCGCGAAGAGGACGATCGGCAGGGACATGAGGAACTCCACCATCGACACAATCACCCCGCGAAGAACCCAAATCTGGGTCGGCAGCAGGCTGATCCGAAGCGGGCCGGTGTCCCGAACGAAGACGCGGGTCGAGCCGCTGATCCCCTTGGTGAACCACCACCACGGCAGGATCGCCACCGAGATGAATAGGAAGTACGGCTGCTCGCCGAACTTCCTGGCACCAAGGATGTACTGGAACACAAACCACAGGACGATCGTCATCCCGAGGGGTTCGAGGATCGTCCAGAGATAGCCCAGCCGGAAGTTCCGGTACTTGCGATGCAGATCCCGGGAGGCAAATGTGCGCAGCACCGCACGCTGCTCCCAGATCACTCGCACGCGGTTACGATAGTCATCAGGTCACATCAATGCCGTGGAGCGGCGCCGCACAGCGCATCAGCGTTGCCGGGCGCTCACACGATCCCTGCCCACCACTACTCGCACGACTGCTGCCCGGCTACCTTGCCCCAGGACTGAAGGACACGATCGTTGACTCTTGAGCAAAGCCCCACGGGCAGGGAGGCACCCTCCGTCGATTCGCGACTGCGGCGCGTGGCCAGGGGACTCGGGCGCAGGTTGGTCACAATGGGAGCAGTCGAACCCGATGGCGTCGATCTCAGTGCCATCCAAAGCGCCGATGTCGCCCTGTACTTCGCGGACTTCCCCGCCAAGCTTTACCAGTTGAATCAATGGCTGCCCGTCTTCGAGGCTGAGCACGGCAAGCCGACAATCGTTGTCCTGCGACAGGTCGAGGCCTACAACGAGTTGAAGGGGCGCACCTCGCTCCCGTTGATCCTCGTACCCCGGTATGAAGACCTCATGGCGCTCTACGACCGAGCAGGCTTCCACGCCGTCGTCTACGTCAACAACGGCTGGACGAACTTCCAGTCGCTGTCGTTCCAGCAGGCAGTCCACATTCACGTCAACCATGGCGAGAGCGACAAGATCTGCATGGTCAGCAACCAGGCCAAGGCCTACGACCAGGTCTTCGTCGCCGGCGAGGCCGCCGTTCGGCGGCACGAAGCCGCACTCGCGTGGTTCGATACCAGTCGACTCGTCCGGGTGGGACGGCCTCAACTCGACCTCGACGTCCCAAGCCCGTTGCCACTGCACCCCGGCCCAACAATCACGTACGCGCCCACGTGGGAGGGCGAGGACGAGGCCAATAACTACACCTCGGTCGACGTGTTCGGCCCGCAGATCATCGAGACTGCATTGGCACATCCAGGCGCACGAGTCATCTACAAGCCACATCCCCGGGTGGGTTCGTCGGCTGTTGCCGCCGTCCGAAGCGCACACGATCGGATCGTGGGTCTGATTCGACAGGCCGCTCAGTCTGATCCCATGGCCGGCCACGAGGTCCTTGTGTCAGGAGACATCCTCGGAGTGATCCGAGGCACGGACGTGATGATTTCGGACGTCTCGAGCGTGACACTTGACCATCTGTACCTACGGCCCGATGCACCGTTACTGCTCACCGATCGCCGCTCCAACCGTGAACAGC
>JAULZL010000464.1:0-1878 GCA_032117355.1 Candidatus Nanopelagicales bacterium | reverse complement strand
GCCGACCTTGAGGCCGGCAACCGAATCGCCTGCATGGGAATCGGATCGGGCTTGAACGCCGCCGTCATCGAGATCGCCTGGTGACATCCCGCTCACTCCCGCAGGACCTACCCGGCCTTGATCCGCGTTGGTCGCGCTTCATCGAGGTAACCGACGGCGATGGCCAGCCCGTTATCTGGCACCTGCTTGATACACATGCCGAACAGGCACATCCCAAGGATGCACACCCCGCCTCCCATCCCGGCGCTTTGCCTGACTCCACCGAAGCAACCGAACTCACAGTGATCTGCGTCCACGGAAATCCGACCTGGTCCTACCTGTGGCGCAACCTGATGGCTCAGGTGCAGCGAGATCTGGGCCCAAAGGTCCGGGTGATCGCGGTGGACCAGCTCGAGATGGGGTACTCCCAGCGGACTGGTCGCACTCGACGCCTCGTCGATCGCATCGACGACCTGGGCCGGCTGACGGATGCGCTCAATCTGGCTGGGCCGATCGTCGTGGTGGCCCACGACTGGGGTGGCCCGGTGGGCCTGGGCTGGGCCGAGCAGCATCGAGACCAACTGGCCGGGGTCGTGCTGTTCAATACGGCGGTCCATCAGCCCGCAGGGGCGCCGGCACCCGCTGTCATCCGGGCCGCCCGGACCGGACCCATGCTCGCTCTCGTCACCTCGCGCACCGATGCGTTCATCCGTGGCACGACCCGGCTCTCCGGTAGCCGGATGGCGGCTGAAGTGGCACGCGCATTCCGCGCCCCATACGGCGAACGAGCCAGGCGCGCCGGGATCGAGACCTTCGTCGCCGACATCCCCCTCGAACCCGGTCACCCGACGGCCGCCTGCCTGGACGCTGTTGCTGCTGGGCTGCCGGCACTTGGTGACGTTCCCGTCCTGCTCCTATGGGGTCCGGGGGACCCGGTCTTCTCCGACCTGTACCTGAGCGACCTGCGAGCCCGCATGCCCCATGCCAGCGTGCACCGCTACGAGGGTGCACGGCACCTGCCGATGGAAGACTCTCCCGCGGCGATCCCCGACCTGCTGATGTGGCTTGAGGCGGCAGTTCTGGCGGGTAAGCCGATGCGTTCCCCGCGCGGAGCGGTCCCGTCGAGTGGCCGGCTCTGGACCGGCCTTGAGCGCCGGGCCGATGTGGACCCCGATGGCACCTGCCTGGTCGAGATGGGCCCGCGCGGCGAGAAGCAGCGGGTCACCTGGGCACAGATGCGCGAACAGGCGGAGGGCTTGGCCCGGGGTCTGCATGCGCGCGGGGTGCAGCCCGGTGATCGCGTCAGCGTCCTGATCCCGCCACGGGCCGACATGATCGCGGTGGTCTATGCGTGCTGGCGGATCGGGGCCAGCGTCGTGGTGACCGATTCCGGCCTGGGTCTGCCTGGCATGCGGCGCGCCCTCCGTGGCGCGCACCCCGATCACGTCATCGGGATTCCAGCCGGACTGGCGCTTGCCCGGACCCTTCGGATCCCCGGCCTGCGGATGTCAGCCAGCGCCCTGCCCGGCCTGGCGCGGTCCGGATCGTCCGAACCGATTCCTGGGGTGCCGGATCGCGAGCGGGAGGCGGTCCTGGCCTTCACCTCCGGCGCGACCGGCCCTGCCAAGGGCGTGATCTACCGCCAGTGGCAGGTGGAGCGCACCCGGGATGCACTTGCCGAGCACTACGGAATTTCCGACGCAGATTCCTTGGTCGCGGCCTTTGCTCCCTGGTCGCTGCTTGGGCCCACCCTTGGCATCCCGTCGGTGATTCCGGCTATGGACGTCACCAAGCCACGCACGCTGACGGCGAGGGCGCTTGCCGAAGCAACGCACTCGGTCGGCGGAAGCCTGCTGTGGTCGTCTCCGGCGGCACTCGCCAATGTCATCCGAACGGCCG
>JAULZL010000463.1:0-8553 GCA_032117355.1 Candidatus Nanopelagicales bacterium | reverse complement strand
TGGCGCGAGCCGACCGACTGGCAGGCCTCGGCCACGCACACCTGTACATGCACATCAGGCGGCGGCGACTGGCGCAGATCGTGGTAGTAGGTGAGGACGCCGACGACCTCGGCGCGCGAGACATTGAGCTCCGCGGCAATGACGTCGACGGCCTCATCGGGGACCCAGCCAAAGGTCGCCTGAATGCGCTGCAGGGCGGGAAGGATCAACCGCTCTGCGGGTGGCAGGGCACGCAGGGCGTCAAGACCCGCCTCGCCAGACCAGGGCGCGTACGCCGACACCGGACATCCTCCATTTTCACGAGATAGATCGCCTCGCCTCGATGACGACGCCCCGTGCCACCAGGATAGGCGCTCTCTCCACGTGAGGGCACGGCGACGGGGCATCAGGAGGGCCTCCCCTCATATCTTGGCAGCCGGGCCAGAGGCACGAAGAAAATGAGCACAGCGAGCACCATCACGGCCGCGAGAACGGCGCTTCCACCAGCGAAGCCCCAGGGGCCAATGATGAGCCCTAGGCCCAAGCCCCCCAAGGCGATACCCAGGTCAAAGGACAGATTCCACGCCGTGGAGACGAATCCATACTGCGATGGGGCGACCGACGCCATCATTCCCGCGAGCGACGCACTTGCTGTGCCGCCGATGCCAAAGCCAAGGATCACACTGGCCATCACTCCCAAGCTTGGATGGGGTATCCATGCCACCATTACCAATCCCAGGGCAGCTATGAGCGCAAAGGGCCCGGTCACAGCAGCAGATCGGGTGCGATCGACGAGTCGACCGCCGACGATACGACCAACAGCGAAACCCACTCCGAGTAGGAGCAACCCCATGGCGGCAAGCGAGGAGAAGAGCGGGAGAAACGTGTAACTACCCCCGTAGGCAATCGCGGCCGGAACAAAGATCGCCAGGGGTGCGAAACGGGGCCAGGTCCAAGACTTGCCGGGTGGTGAGTCCGAGTCCTCGCGGCGCGCAGAAACCGGGGATGGCGTTGCTCGCTGGATGGGACTCAGGAAGAGGACGCCAGCCAAGGGAATCGCGAATGCCGCAAGGGCAACCAGTAGGCCGCCCCACTCCTCAAGGATGAGGACCCCAAGGCTCGGCGCGATGATCCCGGTAAGGCTAGTGGCCAGCCCATACAGGCCGAGCGCCGCTCCTTGCTTCCCCGGTTCCGCGTAGAGCGAAACCATTGCCGTGCAGACGATCGTCATGAGGCCAAATCCGATCCCGCGGACGGCAGCGGCGCTGACGAGTACCCAGGCGGAGACGTCAAGTGCGTAGACGACCGAAGGCAGGCTCAGAAAAAGGAGAGAAAGAAGCAGTAGTCGAGCCGGCGGCAAGCGTCGCAGGCCCAGTGGCGTCAGGAACTGGGCGACGATGGTCAAAGTCATGAACACGGTCGTCACGAGCCCCGCTCCGAAGCTGCCGGTCGTCCGCGCGACCATGACCGGGCCCGCCGAGAACAATAAGTACATGCTTGCGAACGCAGCAGCGCTGACGATGAGCACGCACTGAGCTTGCCTGGTTGCCGGCCACACGGTGGACATCACCTCGCTTGTTCAAGAATGGGGTCCGCCGCGGACGGTGCACTGTCGGGGGAAAGCGCAGCCGCCCGCGGCGGACGTTCGGGGCTCAGGTCAAGGCATCAGCAACTCTTGTCAGCCACCTTGGCCTCGAGCTCGCCGACTGTGTCGGGCGTGAACTCGATGATGGCGATGGGCACGGTCGGTCCGGAAGGATCCTTGCCCTCCGCGACCTTGCCGATGATGACCTCTGTGGCCATGACTCCCGTCGCGTAACCGCAGAAGCTGATCGAGTAGTCCAGTTCGCCCGCGCGGGCAGCATCACGGGCGGGCTGCCCGCCGTCTGCGCCGACGATGAAGATCTGGTCCATCGGGATGCTCCGGGCCTTGGCCGCGAGGATTCCACCAAGAGCCAGGTCGTCATTGTCAAAGTAGATCGCGGCAACATCCGGGCTCTGAGTGAGGATGTTCTCCGCCTTCTCAAGGCCCAGGTCGGTGCTGAAGCCGCCGGCGTAGCCCACGTCGACCAACTCGATGTCGGGGTACTGGTCGAAAACCTCCTTCGCACCGGTCCACTGCGCCTCGGAGAAGTGCAGGCCACGGATACCGTGAACTACACCGACCTTGCCCTTGCCGCCGATCGCGTCAACGATCTTCTGTGCCTTCATGGCACCGATATCCTCGTATTCGACGCCCACGTAGGCGAGCTGCTGGTCCACGCCTTCTGCAGCGAGGTTGTCTGCAACCGTGACCATTTGGACGCCGGCGGCCGTGCCTTCCTTGAACACGGGAATCAACGACTGCTGATCGATTGGAGCAACGATGATCCCAGCGGGCGCCTTCGAGATAGCGTTTTGGATTTGCGTGAATTGCAGCGCCGGATCTGTCTGACCGAAGACGACCTCGGGAGTGTAGCCAGCTGCGGTTGCCGCATCGGTGACGCCAGCGGCGATGTCCTGGAAATAGGGCAACGCCTGCGAGTACAAATTGACGACGATCAACTTGGACCCATCGCCGGATCCACCGGAGGCATCCGCGGAGGATGCGGCAGCGGAGCTCGAGGCCGGTGCAGCGTCACTGGAGGTCGTGCCGGAGCCGCCTCCTCCACATGCTGCCAAAGTCAAGAGGCCAGCAGCAGCGGCTGCAACGGGCCCAATTTTGGAACGGAACATGGTGAATCCCTTCGGTTGACGAGTGTCGGGATCTGCTGTTGCAGCAGGTCCACTACGAGGTTCTGGACTCATGCCCAGAGGAGGTACGCCGCTCACCCCCCTCCGCACCTGCGTCCCCCGACGCGTCCCCCGACTCCGCTTCCCTTGGCTCTCTCGATGGCTTTGGCTCCGAATACCGCCGCTTGAGGAACTGACGGCGCATGAAGTCAACGGATGCCGCCACGATGAAGACGACACCGATGACGATCATCTTCATGTCCTCACTAAGACCCATGAGGTCTAGACCGTTGCGCAGCACAGCAATGAGGAGAACTCCCCAAAGCGTGCGGGCCACCGAGCCACGACCGCCATTGAGGCTCGTGCCGCCCACCACAACAGCGGCAATTGCCTCGAGAGCCAGCAGCTGGTTCGCATTCGGCTGACCCGACTGCACCCGGACCAGCAAAGCCAGTCCGGCGAGGGCCGCGGTCGTTCCCGTGATGACGAAAATGAGGAATCGCACACGGTTGACAGCAATACCCGAGAGTCTGGCGGCTTCTGGATTGCCGCCGACCGCCATGACTTGCGCGCCGAAGACCGTCTTCCGCTGGACGAAGTAGAGCACCAGGAAGATGACTCCAGTGCACCAGACGAGCGCGGGTATGCCCAGCAAGCGCCAATCCGAGAACGCGGCGATACCCGCCGGGAGGCCGGAAATAACGCCGCCATTCGTGAGCGCTAGGGCGATTCCCTGGCACACGATGAAGGCGCCCAGGGTCGCGATGAAAGACGGGACCTCGACCTTGGTGACCAGGAATCCGTTAGTCGCACCCAGGAGGACGCCGAAGCCAAGACCGGCGAGAACCCCCCAGAGGATGGAGCCGGTATTCACCATGACAAGCGCCGCAATGACACTGGCCAATGCCGAACCCGTTCCCACGGAGAGATCCAACTCCCGTCCGAGGATCGCGAAGGTCATGCCAAACGACGCGATCGCAAGAATCGACGCCTGGAGCAAGATGTTGACGAGGTTCCCGCTCGTGAGGAAGACGGAATTCGTCACAGACAGGTACACACACAGGATGATGAGCACAGCTGGCACAAAGAGCAGATCGAACAACTGACCAGGCTGCGCCTTACGCTTGGCCGCCGCTTCAGTGCCGGTTGTGGCGATAGGTGTTGTCACTTCGCTGCCTCCTCCTGCTCGAGCCGCGCGACCTGAGCGTCATCGGGGTGGACGAGGTCATGAGACGTGGCCGAAACACCGCTTTCCATGACGCCGACCAGGTATTCCTGCAGGGAAGACCCCGCATCTCCGTCGCGAATGCTCGCGCTGTCAAGGACCTCGGCCAACTCCCCGTGGCGGAAGACAGCGACGTGATCACTGATACCCGCTACCTCTCGCACGTCGGTTGAAGCAACGATCACTGTGCCGCCCGCTTCCGCGAAGTCACGCAGAAGCACATGGATCTGTGAGCGGCCGCGGACGTCAACGCCCTGAGTTGGCTCCTCGAGGACGAGAGTTGCGACTCCCGAGTTGAAGAGTTTGGCCAGCATGACCTTCTGCTGATTCCCACCGCTCAATGAGGAAACGGGCGAGTGCACACTAGGCGTGCGGATGCTCAACTTCTGGCGGTACTCCTCCGCAATCGCCGCTACTCTTCGCCACGCGACGACTCCGAACCTGGAGACCCTGTCCAGCGACGCGTAGGAGACATTGATGTCGATGGCATGATCGATGACGAGACCAGCACCTTTGCGATCCTCTGGCGCGTAGCCAATCCCATGTCGAAGGGCATCGCGAGGGTGGTTGATGCGACGGCTGACCCCGTCCACCGAGAGCGACCCGCGGAATGGCTTGGATCCGCCTAGCATTTGCACGACGTCGCTAGCACCGGATCCCACGAGTCCGGTGAGAACCATGACTTGGCCGCGGGGGACGTCCAGGTCGAACGCACGCTTGCCCGGCGCAGTCGCGCATGCACGAATCCGGATGGCCACCTCTGAGGGCTCTCGAGGCGCCTGGCGCGCCCGGGTGATTTGGTGAAGGTCTCCCACCATGAGTCGCACGAGATCTGCTTCTGAAACTTCACGAATGGGTCCGTGAGCGACTTCACGAGCGTCGCGAAGGACAGTGAATCGGTCGCAGACGCTGACGACCTCATCCAGGCGATGGGAAACGAAGGCCACACCCACGCCCTGGTCAGCTAGGACTCGAACGAGATCGAGAACGCGCCTGGCGGACTGAGGCTCTAGGGAGGCCGTCGGTTCATCGAGAAAGAGGAATTGAGGCGAACGCATCATCGCTCGGGCAACTTCGACGAACTTTCGTTCCGCCGGATCGAGAAGCGCCGCTTGCGAGCCAAGATTCAATTCAATGTTCAACTGCTCGAGGAGGCCGCGCACGATCTCTTCCTGCCGCTTTCGGCTGACTCCGCCAAGGAGCGCCTTTGACCGGGGGACGTGAGCGTTTCCCGCGACAATATTCTCCAGGACCGACAAGTCAGGAAACAGGTGATAGTTCTGGTGCACTACCGCGATGCCACGTCCTTGGGCACTGGACGCCTTGCTCAATTGGACTTCTTGGCCGTCGATCAGGAGCGTTCCTACCGTCGGGCGCTGGGCGCCCGTCATGATCTTGATCAGCGTGCTCTTGCCGCAGCCGTTCTCGCCCAGCAGCGCGTGAACGTGACCGCCTTCCACCGCAAAGTTGACCTCGCGCAGCGCTGCGACAGGTCCGTACATGTGCGTGATTGACCGGGCTTCAAACCGATGCTGCTGAGCAGAGGCAGCTGCCGCCATCAGGCTCATCACTAGCCTCGCAGGCTCGCGAGAAATGCGGCAATGGCCATGTTGACGCCTGCGGGCTGCTCTAGGAAGGCCAAGTGGCCTCCGCGGGGCACGACCTCGTATCGGCATCCTGGGATGGCATTGGCCACTCGACGGTTGTACGAAGGCAACGTGATGAGGTCCTCGTCTCCGTGGACCACGAGGGTGGGGCATGAGAACTCCGGAAGGCGCGCCAGAGTGTCGTGAGCGATGTCCGCGGCGAAATGTCCAATGAATCCCGATAGATCTGCAGATCCAGATACGGTCGCGAGGAACTCCTCGAGCTCGCAGATCGTCGTGTACTCCTCATCGACCATGGACGGAGCCCACATCCAGAAGGCGAACTTCCGGAAGACGTCCATGGGCCCGTGCTCCAGCGCATACTTGCGGCCTTCGTAATGCCTGCGTACGTGGTGCTCAAGCGCGGTATTGCTCCAGGTGGACAAGAGCACCGCTGACTTGACCCTGTCAGGGGCCATGAGGGCCGCCTCTTGGATTGTGCAGGAACCCAAACTGAAACCCGCCAAATGAGCTGATTCGATGTCCAGGGCGTCCAAGAGGGCCACAAGGTCCTCAGCCAGCACCCGAGGGGTATAGGGAGAATCAGGACAGTCGGCTGATCCTACGCCCCTCATGTCATACGTAATGCATTCGTACTGATCCGCAAAGGCCGGGACCTGATAACGATGCCATGCTCTCCCGCTCATACCGGTACCCATGACCCACACCAGGGGCTCACCGCTTCCGCTCCTCCACACAGAGGTCCGGACGCCATTGGCCACCATGTCATCCATCAGCGATCTCCGGGGACTGCCACGACGGCTTCGATCTCGATGAGAAGGCGCTCTTCGACGAGGCGGTTGACCACCAGGATCGTGTTGGGCGGGTACTGCGCATTCGGGTAGATCTGTGCGAAGACTTCTGCACGAGCCTCCATGAACTCCTCTATGGGCTGCCCGGCCACGATGAACGTCGAGGTCTTCACCACATCCGCGAAAGTCGCGCCCAGCGCATCCAGGGCAATACCGATGTTTGCGAACGTCTGCTTCACCTGGGTGGGGAAACTCCCGTCACCGGCCAGTTCACCGTTCTCCACGATCCCCACCTGCCCGGCGATGTAGGCGATGTCCTGGTCTCGAACGATGCTGATCTGGGAGTAGCGACCGAGCGGCTCCGCCATACCGGCCGGCCTGCGCAGAAATTCGATGGTCATGTGCGTTCCTCTCGATGGCTTGACGAATGGTCGACTTACACGCTGTAGGACGACGAGCCGAATCTCTTTTCACGACGCCTGACATCTGCTACAACGTCCCGACTGTCATCTAGCGACCACGGCAAGACGTTGAAAGGCTTGTCGGGGTTGTCCCCAGCCACCATGTCGTAGGTCAACTCAGTCTGGCTGTAAATGTGGGGGTCACGGTCGTTGTGATAGCGAATGGTGTCAAGATCATTGGGGAATGTCTGGACCTCTCCGTCCTTAATGACCGTGTGGATGTTTCGCTTGTCGTAGAGCACGCGCATGCTCTCCAGAGGATTGCCCTGCACGACGATGACGTCCGCGAGGAAGCCTTCGACGAGCTGGCCCGCTTGGCCGTCCAGGTTCATGGCCATGGCGCCATTAGCGGTGCCGGCCAGCAAAGCCTCCATCGGACTAAGGCCAGCGTAGATCTGAAGGAGCTCGAGCTCACGCGCGTGCCACTCCCCGTACGGGGTGACCGCGAAGCCCGTGTCCGTACCCATGGCGAAGACCACTCCAGCCTCATGGGCACGATGCAGGCTGTCGTGAGTCTTCTCCAGCATCTTTCGGCAGCCCGTTGTCATCCCCTCGGGCGACCCCGTGAGTTGCGGCCAGTCCGCGATGTTGGCGAGCAGCAGCAAGGTCGGTGCCAGAGGGATCTTGCTCGCGGCCAACTTCTCGATGGTTTCATCCGTCATGATGTTGCCGTGCATGATCCAGTCAAGACCAGCTTCGACTGCAGCCGCTAGTTCATCAGAGCCCCGAGCGTGAATGGTGACCTTCTTGCCGAGCTGATGCGCCAGATCGGCGATCATCTTCATCTCGTCGTTCGAGAATGCCTGGTATTCGCCAAAGGGACTATCGGCAAGTTTGATGAGGTCAACTCCGTTTTTGATTTGATGACGGATCTCATCTCTCATCCGATCCGTGGTGTTCGTAAGGGTGCCGATATTGCCTTCGGGTACTCCCACTGAGTCGGGGTACCAATCGGTGAGGCCATTGCTCGTCGTGAGATAGCGCCCCGCCGTGGTCATCCGAGGGCCCTGGACGAGGCCATCCCCAATTCCTTCGCGGATCCCCACGCCGATGAAGTAGCTTCCTCCAGGCTGGGAAATGCTCGTCACACCCGCGCGAAGGACTTTGCGAGCATTTGCTGCCGCGATGAGGGTGCGCCGTTCAGGACTCGTGTAGAGATCGATCTCTTCTTCGTATCGGGCTTCCCCGTAGGTCATGTGGCAGTGAATGTCGATCAGCCCGGGCATGACTGTCTTGCCCCGCGCATCAATCTTCACCATCTTGTCGCGAGGAGGAACATCAGGGCGCTCGGGCACCGCACCCACCGAGAAGATCCGGTCGTCGCGAATCACCACATCGCATGCTTCCCTCATGGGCGCACCTGTGCAGTCGATGACATTTCCGCCCTCGACCAGGATCCATGAATACTCCATCAACCCGCTCCTTCGATTCGCTGCGCAGAGGTAGCCCCCGGCGAGGCATCAGCCAGGTTCGCTCCCACCTTCAAGGTCGTGGTTGTGAGGTGCTTGCGTATCAAGGTCTCCATGCCGCCTGCGTCGCGGCGCCGAAGGGCATCGAGCATCGCTCTGTGCTCGGCCGCAGCGTGCGTCGCGTTCTTCTGGTCGGCGGCAAGCAGCGCGACATAGAGCTTGGCTCGGTTGCGCAGGATCTCGATGAGCTCGAAGAGCTGGGGCTTGGCGGCGGCGTTGTAGATGACCCGGTGGAATGCGGCATTGAGGCTCGCCCACTCGACAGCATCGGTGACACCCTCCATCGCGTCGAGAATGGCCTCGGCCTGG
>JAULZL010000462.1:0-2514 GCA_032117355.1 Candidatus Nanopelagicales bacterium | reverse complement strand
TGCATACAAATAAGGCCGCAAAATTCGGCTTTGGATTTGGAGGTTCTGCGGTGGCTACCCGCGGTCGACCTCCGAAGCCTGTTGAGCAGCATCGCCGCACTGGGACGTTCGACGCCTCTCGGCACAAGCGCGGCGCCCTGGTCGCGGTCGAGCCAGTCACTTTGGCTCCGTATCAGAAGCCGGCCTCGGACCTGTTCGCCGAGATTATGGACGCGGGCTCGGCCTGGTTCGCCCGCACCGACTCGGTGCAGCTCGCCATGCTGCGGGAATCCCTTGAGGAGCGTGAGCGCCTTCTCCCGGTGGCGGAGTCGTCGACCGAGGCGCGCAAGCAGCTGCGCGAGCTCAATCGTGAGATCGCTGACTGGCTGACGCAGTTGGGTTTCAATCCGACTGCCCGTGCCCGCCTTGGTTTGGCGGAGGTAAAGGCCGCTTCGACGTTGGAGAAGTTGCAGGCGAAGCGTTCGCAGTCCTAGGCATTCCGCAGGTACAGGTTGACCATGAACCTTTGCGGGTCGTCATAGGCTCGCCAGTTGATTGAGGCTTGGCCCTCGAGGGGGCCGCGGGTCTTGACGGCGTGTGGCAGTTGCGTCCAGCCGGTTGGCAGATTTGCGACGACGTGGCCGTTGATGGTGACGACGTACTGCTTGCCGACAATTTCAACCTTTGCCGGAAGTTGGTTCTTGTTGCCAACTGGTTCTTGGTTGTAGAGCTCGTAGCAGTTGGCGTAGTGGACGTCTGCGATGTACCAACTGCCGGAGATGGTGCCGTCGTCTTCAACGGTGCCGCTGTCCCAATTGCTGTATGACATCTGTTCCCCCTTTTGCTTGACCCTACCTCTGGAGCCCTGCGCATGGCACCCAGGAAGGTGAAGGGTTGGCCGCCGGCCATCCTCACGCCCGTTCCTCAATCTGACATCAAGCGCGGCGACGGCCCCCTGGTCGCCGAGTTCATTGAGGCGTTGTGCCCTCAGGTCAAGGATTCAGTGGGCGGGCGTGCTGGTGAGCCGTTGTTGCTGCGTCCCTGGCAGCGCAAGCTGATGGACCACCTGTGGGCGCGTCGAGCGGATAAGCGACTGCGAGCCAAGGTCGCTCTGGTCGGCTTGCCCCGGAAGAACGGCAAGTCGGCTCTCGGCTCCGGTATCGCCCTCTATGGCCTGTTCATGGGTCCTCGAGGTGGCGAGGTGTACTCGTGTGCGGCTGACCGTGAGCAGGCCCGGATCGTGTTCGGTTCGGCGAAGCAGATGGTGGAGATGTCGCCTGAGCTTGCCGAGCAGGCGAAGTTGTATCGGGACGCGATTGAGATCCCGGCTACTGGCTCGGTGTACCGGGTGCTTTCGTCTGAGGCCTTCACTAAGGAAGGCTTGTCTCCGACGCTCGTCGTCTATGACGAGCTGCACGCGGCGCCTAACCGGGAACTTTGGGACGTCATGACGCTGGCGCAGGCCGCCCGATATGACGCCTTGACGCTGGCGATCACGACGGCTGGTGTCAGGACTGACACCAGCGGCCAAGACTCGGTGTGTTACGGGCTTTACCAGTACGCCCAGCGGGTCGCGGCCGGCGAGGTTGATGACCCGTCGTTCTTCGGGGCCTGGTGGCAGGCGTCAGCCGACTGCGACCACCGTGCGCCGGAGTCGTGGAAACTTGCCAACCCTGGTTTCGGCGACATTCAAGATCCCGAGGATTTCGAGTCCGCGGTAAAGCGGACGCCGGAGGCTGAGTTTCGCACGAAGCGAACCAATGTTTTTGTGAGCTCGCAGCAGGCCTGGCTTCCTCATGGCGAGTGGGCTGCGCTGCCTGAGTCGGCGCCACCGGATGATGGCACGCCGGTCGTGCTCGGCTTTGACGGCTCGTTCAACAACGACACCACGGCGATTGTCGGGGTGACGGTGGAGGAGCAGCCGCGGGTGTGGCTGGTGGACATCTGGGAAAAGCAGCCGGGCGACCGGGACGACTGGCGTGTGGACATTGGCGCGGTTGAGGCGCGCATCCTCGAGGCCTGCGGCAAGTGGCAGGTCGTGGAGGTGGCGTGTGACCCGTATCGGTGGGCTCGCTCAATGGAGGCGCTGGCCGAGGCCGGGGTCCCTGTGGTGGAGTATCCGTCCTCGAGTCCGGCTCGGATGGTTCCCTCAACGGCGAAGTTTTATGACGCGGTGGTTTCTGGCCAGGTCAGCCACGACCATCACCCTACGTTGGCCCGTCACTTGGACAACTGTGTTGTCAAGGTGGATGGGAAGGGACCGCGGGTGGTGAAAGAGCACCGCGGTTCGCCTCGCAAGATTGACGCCGCGGTTGCGGCCATCATCGCTTTTGACCGTGCAACCCATCGGCGTGAGGCGGAGCCCGAAGCCCTGGTCCCCCAGTTCTTTTCCTTTTAGGAGTTCTTATGCGCGTTGCTCTCGCCTTGCAGATCGCAGGCGCCGTCCTGTTGACGGCGGGCTGCGCGCTTATTGCCCCGTGGTTGGGGCTTATCGTCGGCGGGCTCATCATCACCGCGTTCGGCGTGGCGCGTGAG
>JAULZL010000461.1:0-4227 GCA_032117355.1 Candidatus Nanopelagicales bacterium | reverse complement strand
TTCGTCCCTGGAACCCGAGCAGATCGCCAGCACCGTCGGCCTGTCTGAATATCGAGGGCTCGCCGACCAGTGCACGAGCGATCCGAGCCTGCTCGTGCAAATCCTCGGCCAACGCGCGGCTGGTCGTCAGTTCTTCGACGTCAACCCGACGAGCCAGCCGAAGTGGCGCGCCTTCACCCTCGCCCAGACACCGCCGCCGCTCCCCGCCGACATGCCGGTTTTCATGGCTCAAGGGACGACCGACGAGGTCGTGCTCCCGTGGCCCAATGCCATCCTCGAACAGACCTGGTGCAAGGCGGGATCGAAAATCAGCACCCTGTGGCTCGGCGATGTCGGCCATATGAAGGCCGCGGTGACGGCCGGACCAGCTGCGGTGGAGTGGATTGCCGGTCGCTTCGCCGATCGACCGGCACCCCGAACCTGCGACCTAGCCCCGCCGGTTTCCCCGGTCGCTCCGGTGGATGCCGGCTAGCGCCGGTCCCCCAAAAGAGCCAAGCCAGATCAACGCATGGCCCGACCACGTCGGCATTCTTGACCCCGACCAGTTCGGCAACGTGCGCGGCCATGCGCTCGCGCGCCGCGCCCACGCATCTGCAGAGGCGACCACGGCGAATCCCGCTGGTCGTCTCTCATCTAGAAGTCGCGCCGCTCGCGGGCCCGCTTTCGGTGCTTCTCGTCATTGCGACCCCGCAGGTTCATCGATAAGTCCTCCATCAGGCTGAGGCTGGCCTCCTTTGCTGACCGGTGCCTGGCGGCCCTGGCCAACTTCTCCAACTGATCGCGTTCCTCGTCCAGGCGACCGCAGATCTCCACCGCCCGATCGTGATCCCGATCCATCGCGATGACCGCTGCACCAAACTTCTCGACCTCCGTTCGAATCAGCCTCTCTGCACGCTTGACATCTCCTTGGACCAGCGCCTCCGACGCTTCTCGCTTGGCATTGGTCACCTCGGCGATCAGCGCGGCCGTGGTGACAATCGGGTTCGGCATGCGAAGGGCTGCTTCGCTGCCCGGCACCACGTTGACCGTGATCGGCCAGGTGATCGTCTTGCTCTCGATCGCAGGCAGGGAGACGTAGTCGAGGACGAAGTCGCCGATGGCGTGCTGACCCAGGGATTCGAGGCCGGGGATGTGGAAGGTCACAAGCAACTCACGTGTCTCCCCTGAGTAAAGGTCACCCAGAGGAATCGTCAGCGCTGGCCCCAGCTCAGTGGTGTCTATCCAACTCGGGATGCCATGCAGGGTGCCTATGCCGTCCAGCAAACTTGGGTCAGCAGGCCTGATGCGAAGGAAGGCATTGATGATCGCCTTGCTCAGCAGGTCACCCGCCTCCTCAGCAACCACGGCAATCGCGTCATCGGGGGTGAAGGCGAATCGGTGATTGCCCTGCCCCTTGGTCGCGATTTCATTGAGCAGGACTTCGTCGTACCCGTTGCCAATGCCGATGGTGATGGTGCTGACCTGTCGATGCCGCGCACTTGATGCAAGACCACCGAGTTGGACGGGGTCGCTGATACCCCCGTTGACGTGACCATCTGACAGCAGGATCACGCTGGAACCAGTCTTGGAACCAGCTCGCTCGGCCTCGGCGATGCCGAGTAGGTAGCCGGCTGCAAGGTCAGTGCCACCTGTCGCCCCGATCGACTCGATTAGAGAGTGGACGGAGGGAAGGTGATGGTCGGCGATCTACCGGGTGGGGACGCACACCTGCGCGGTGGTGTTGAAGGTCACCACGCAGAAGGTGTCCTGCGGCCGCATCCGATCAACCAGCGCGTGCAGAGCTTGTTTAACCGACGACAGCCTGGCGCCCTGCATGGACCCAGAGTTGTCAACGACGGCCACCAGGGTCTCCACTGGCCGATCTGCAAGATCCTCTGGGACGGGCGCCTGAAAGGTCAGCAGGCAGGTGAGATCGTCCTCACCCTGCAGGGCGACGACATCGAGATCGAACTGTGCCTCGACGTTCATTGGTCTCCTTGTTGTCGCAGTTCCGCGATAACAATATCCGAGTATTCGTGTTTTCACGATTATGTGGTGGTGACAGGACGTCGCAGCAACGCGAGTGGGGCCGGTACGCTCAGGGAAGTTCATCGAGGTTCGACGGGCCAGGAATAAACTGCCTCGAGCAAGGAGCGCCCGCAATGCCAGTAACTACGCACCGATCGTCCAACCGGAACACCCACATCCGCACCTGGCTCATGCTGGTCACTGCAATGGGCATGCTGCTCTCGGCCGTGCCGCCAGCCGCGGCCGCAACAGGCTCTTTTGCTCTCACCAGCCCGGTCGTGGCTGAGGCCGGGGCACTTCCGGCGACGTATACGTGCAATGGGGCCGGCACAAGCCCGCCGATCACCTGGGCCCATCCACCCAAGGGCACGAAGGGCTATGCCGTGGTCATGGATCACGTCCCACCGGAGGGCGGCCACCACTGGTACTGGGTGATGTGGGGAATCCCCGCCAAGGTACGGAAGTTGCCGGCTGGGGTCACGCGCATCGGCTACCTGGGCGGCAATAGCGTCAATCGCGACATCGGCTACGCCCCACCCTGCTCGCAGGGGCCGGGTCTGAAGGCGTACACCCTGACCATCTACGCACTCGCCAGTAACCCCAAGCTGCCAGCCGCCTCGTCGGCCAGCGTCACCCGCGATTCACTCCTGTCGGCTATCTCCCCGATCACCCTGTCGAAGGCGGTGCTCAATGTCACGTACTCACGATGACCACCACTCAGCTCACGATCACGTACACCCACACCAGCCAGTAGCCGGGCCACCTCTCACCCGCCGAACCCTGCTCTACGGCAGTGCGCTGGGCTTTGCTGCCGCCGTCGTTTCGACGCTGATAAATCCCGAGGAGGCTGCAGCCGCGTCTGTCGTCAAGCTTCCCGGGTTCAGTGCCTTTGCCTCCTCGGTGAAGGTCCTGAAGTCCGGTGCCTACTACTTGGTCGAGAGCAACGGCCTGCCGCCTCACAACATGATGGTCGGCATCACGAACTGGCAGCAACAGGTGCCCGTCCCACAGCCGTATAGCGGGTCCAACGCCTGGAAGATCCCGGTGACTCCCCGGCTCGCAGCCAATCCGGTATCGGCCAAGACGAACCTCTTTCGGGGTGCCATCGCTCTCGCCGCAGACGGCATACCCATCTTCAATGCACTCAACAACCGTGGCGAGGACGCCTTCCTGATTGGCGAGCTCGACCAGTGGGGTGGCCACTGCGGTAAGGCTGACGACTACCACTACCACGTGGCGCCCCTTCACCTATCCAAAACCGTCGGTGCAACCAAGCCCATTGCCTACGCTCTTGACGGCTACCCGATCTACGGATCCGTCGAACCGAACGGCACTGCGATGCGACCACTCGACCAGTACAACGGTCATGAGTTCAAGGGTCGTTATCACTACCACGGGACAACCACCTACCCCTACATCAACGGTGGCATGCGGGGGGTGGTCACAGTCAAGGACGGACAGGTTGATCCACAGCCAGCCCTGCGGCCATTCCGGCAAGATGGCGCCCCCTTGCGTGGAGCTGCGATCACCGAATTCGCCCGAACCGGTTCGTCCGAGTTCGCCCTGGCATATACCTACGGTGGTGGCGTTTACCACATCGACTACACCGCCACCCTGCAGGACGTATCCATGACGTTCACCGATCCAACGGGCAAGAAGTCCAGCCAGACCTACTCCAGGAGATGACATGAAGTCCACGCCGATGCGACTGCTTGCCGTTGCAGCGTCAATCGCCATGGTGGCCGTGACCTTTACGGCATCGGCGCATGCATCAACCCCTACCGCGAGATCATCTACGTTTACGGCCGAGGTCTGAGCCGATAACTGGTTCGCGCTCTATGTCAACGGCAAGAAGGTGGGCGAGGACTCCGTTTCGATCACCACCGAGCGCTCATTCAACTCCGATAGGTTGACCTTCACCGCGACATACCCGCTCACCATCGGGCTCGTTGGCAAGGACTACATGCAAGACGACTCCGGCCTGGAATACATCGGCACCAATCGACAGCAGATGGGCGATGGTGGAATCATCGCCCAGATCACCGACAACAAGACGGGCAAGATCGTCGCGGTTACCGGCAGCAACTGGCGGGCACTCGTGCTGCAGGCCGCCCCGATCAACCCGACGTGCGTCACCTCGGCTAATCCGATTGCCGAGTGCACGTCATCCACGACACCGGAGCCCGCAGGCTGGGCGAAGCCCTCGTACTCTGTGAAGTC
>JAULZL010000460.1:0-3549 GCA_032117355.1 Candidatus Nanopelagicales bacterium | reverse complement strand
CGAGCCGTTGGGTTCACCATCGTCGCGATGGACCCAACCCCCGATGCTGTCTGCCTTGACGATTTCGCGCTGCACTTGCCGGAGCGAATCGCGCTCATCTTCGGCACGGAGGGCGCGGGACTTTCCCCTGCCGCACGGCAGGCAGTTGATGTCAGTGTCCGAATCCCGATGAGCGGTGGGGTGGACTCGCTCAACGTGGCTGCGTCATCAGCGGTTGCCTTCTGGGCGGTGCGTGGTGACCAACCGGGTCGGTCACTGGCTGGTCCGGGTGCACCATGAAGTCGGCATCGAGGTCACGGTCTTCCTAGATTCTTGGCATGGACGAGGCTGATCCCATCAGGCGGGCGGCGATTGAGCGCATCAAGGCTCGGGGCGATTTCTGGCGGCTGTTCGGGGTGTTTGTCATCATCTGGTTGATCCTCACCGGGGTTTGGGCCCTTTCCGGCGGCGGCTACTTCTGGCCCGTGTGGGCGATCTTCGGCATGTCGATCGGCCTGGCATTCGCGGCGTTCGGCGCCTTCGGTCCACGTAAGCACATCCCGACCGAGGATGAGATTGCCGAGGAGGTTCGCAAGTTCGGCCGATCCCAGGAGTCCTGACGGCCCCATCGGTGGGCTGTTTCAGCACAAGTAGAGTCCGGTCCCATGCCGGGCTTGGGGACGATCATCAATGTCGTCACCATTCTTATCGGCTCCGGCCTTGGCATCCTCGTCGGTCATCGGCTGCCCGAGCGAACCCGGTCCACCGTCACCGACGCCCTCGGTCTCGTCACCCTCGTCATCGGTGCCCTGAACCTGTTGGCCCTTGGCGACCCTGACTTCACCAGTGCCGTCGGCACCGCAGCCCCGCTACTGATCGTCCTGGGAGCCTTGCTCATCGGTGGGATTGCCGGCTCGCTACTCAACATCGAGTTGCGCCTGGAAGGCTTCGGTGGGTGGCTGCAAGCTCGACTCTCCCGTGGCCGGCCATCGCAGTCGCGGGCCCGATTCATCGAGGGCTATGTCAGTGCCTCCCTGGTCTTCTGCATCGGTCCACTGGCGATTCTCGGACCGTTGAGCGATGGGCTCGGCGAGGGAATCGATCAGCTTGCGCTCAAGTCCACTCTGGACGGCTTTGCATCCCTGGCCTTCGCGGCATCGCTGGGCTGGGGGGTGGCGGCGTCCGCGATCTCGGTGGGCGTCCTCCAGGGCTTTGTGACCGTCCTCGCCATTACTGTCGGGTCATTCTTGCCCGATGCCTGCATCGCCTCGATCACGGCAACCGGGGGGGTGCTCTTACTCGGCGTGGGTATTCGACTTCTCAATATTCGGGCTATCCCGGTTGGCAACCTGCTGCCCGCCTTGGTTGTGGCCCCGGTGATCACCGCGATCATCGTGCAGGTCACCTAGCTCCTGCACGTCACGTAGTCAGCGCGATCAGCCTCGCTTGCGCCTCATCAGTGATTCTTGGACGACGGACGCCACCAGGTTTCCGGTGGAGTCAAAGAACAGGCCGCGGGCCAGGCCATGCCCATGGCGAGCGACCGGGGTGTCCTGGGTGAAGAGCAGCCAGTCATCCGTCCTAATTGGGCCGTGGAACCACATCGCGTGGTCGATTGATGCAAGTTGTAGTGACTCGCCACGGGAGAAGTGCGGGCTAAGCGCGGTTCCGACCATGGTGAGGTCGGAGAGGTAGGTCAGGGCGCATGCCTGGACGAGGGAGTCGCCGGGGAGTTGCTCGGTGGTGCGCACCCATGCAATCCGCTCATAGCGGCCCTCGTGCAACTCCGTCTCCCGGCCGGCGTCAATCAATCGCAGGTCGATCAGGGGTTCGCCCGGGTAGTCGTTATCGCGGGACTCCGTTGCCCCCGTTGCCTGCAGGGGAAAGGTCGGTAGTGCCTCGGGCTCGGTGACCGGGGGTCTGGTGAATTGATGCTGGGGTCCGTCGTTTTCCACCGCGAAGGAGGCCGTCATCATGAAGATGGTCTCCCCGTGCTGAACGGCCCGGACGAACCGAGTGGAGAAGGATCCACCATCGCGAGGCCGATCCACGAGGTAGGTGATGGTGTCCTTGGTCTGGCCGGGCCGCAGGAAGTACCCGTGCAGGGAGTGGACATTACGGTTGGGGTCATCGATCGTTGAGCCGGCCGCCATCAGCGACTGGGCGGCGATCTGGCCCCCATAGGCGCGCAGTGGGGCGCCGGAATGGCAGACGCCCGTGAAGATGTCCCGGTCGATCGACGTGAGCGTCAGTCGATCGAGGAATCCCTCGTCATCCCTTGCCACCCCCAAACCCTAGGGGCTGGTGGTCGGAGCCGATACGGCCGTTCGTTCAAACCATAGGTCGGCAATCTGCCTCCCCTGGTCGATCGCGGTCTGCTCATATCGGGTGACGGGCCGCCACTCCGGTCGCTTGATGGCGCCGCCACTCCACGCATCACTGTCACCGAGCACCTCGATCATCTGCCCCGCGTACTCGCCCCAGTCGGTCGCCAGGTGCCAGAACCCACCCGGGCGGACCTTCCGCGCGATGAGCTCGGCGTGCTGAGCCTGGACGAGACGACGCTTATGGTGCCGGGCCTTCGGCCACGGGTCGGGAAAGAAGGTCCGCACCCCGGTGATCGATTGGTCGGGGATCATCTGATGCAGCACGGCGAGGGCGTCGGACTCCATGACCCGGACGTTGCGCAGCCCAGCCTGGCGCACCCGGAAGAGCAGGTCGCCGATCCCGGGGGTGTGGACGTCGATGGCGAGGATCCCGGTGGCTGGGTCCTGTGCCGCCATGGAGGTGGTTGCGGTGCCGGTGCCGAAGCCGATCTCGATGACCACGGGACGGCCGTCGAACTCACGAGCAAGGTCCAGCAGGGACTGCGATGAGTTGAGAAGAAGGTCATCGCGAACAGTGAGCGCGGCTACCTGTCGAGGGGTGATCCGCCCGCGCCGGGGCTTGTACGTCCGAATCGACGGATGGGTTGACTGCGTGTGCGACATCGTTGGCACGGTAGCCCATAGTGAAATGAGATCTACCTCAAGCCGAGTTCTCAGCCTTCAGGCTCTCCTGGCACCCCAACGGTGTGTGCGAATCAGCGGAATGGCCGTGCGCGTCAGGCCGTTACGGCAAACCAGTGACCCTCCGGGTCGCTGAACGCGAAACTCCGCACGCCGCTGTGCTCGCCGATCTCCATCGTCGTGACGCCACGCTCGACAAGGTTCGCTCGCGTCGACTCAAGGTCATCTGCATGCAGGGCGATTGACGGTGTCGCGAGGTCGAGGTCGTCCGGGTTGTCGGCCATCATCGCGAGCGGGACGAGTTCAAAGGCAAACGGCTGATCAGCGAAGCCGACCTGGACGACCGCGAAGTCACCGAACTCTTTGCGGTCCTTCTCCACCATCCCCACCTGCTCAACCCAGAACTGGCGGCAGGCCTCCGCATCGGTGACGTAGAGCACGACGTAGCGGACGTACAACGACATCCCATTCCCCTCGTTCGACGGCACGTCGCCGTACCAGCTGTAAACAGCCACAAAACCAACGCGAGCCTCAAGTTTATCGATCAGTCGTAACCACCCCT
>JAULZL010000459.1:0-2132 GCA_032117355.1 Candidatus Nanopelagicales bacterium | reverse complement strand
ATGGTGGTGTGCTTTTCGCGCTCGATGAACGGCTCGGGATCCAGCCCGGTCAGCTCGCCCAGCTTGCGCAGGAAACGGGTGGTGCTGTGCAGGCCGATCGGCGCCTGCAGGTACGGACGGTCGAGGTTTTCGCACAGGAGCCTGCCGTACTCACGGTACATGCAGACGTTGACGTCGGCATTGAGCAGCTTGGGTACGTCCACCAGGTGACTGCCGAGCGGGAACACCAGGTTGACCTCGGCACCCATACCCTCCACCAGGCGGCGGATCTCGGCGAGGTCCGAGGCGGTATTGAAACCGCCGTAGATCGGCCCGATCAGGTTGACCCGCGGCTTTTCGCCAGCCTTGCGTGGCTTGCGCGTTGGAATCTTGCGGACCCCGTACTGGGTCCACAGCCAGTTCAACGCCCGGTCGGCGCTCTGCCACTGGTCCTCGTCGATCGTCCGCGGCAGGAACCGCTGGATATTGGTGCCCTGGGGCGTGACGCCGCCGCCGATCATCTCGGCGATCGACCCGGTGACCACCACGCTCGGCAAGTCGGGATCGAGCGCGCGGTGCGCCCGCCGCATGGCTTGCTCGGTTCCGTGCTGGCCCAGTTCCTCCTCACCGAGCCCGGTCACCACGATGGGCAGCTCGTGCGGCGGCAGTCCGTCGGTATAGTGCAGCACTGAGGTGACGGGCAGGTTCTCGCAGCCCACCGGCCCGTCGATGATCACCTGCAGGCCCTTGATGGCGGTGAACACGTACACCGCACCCCAGTAGCCACCCGCACGGTCGTGGTCGAGGACCAGCATCAGACGGGCTCCTCGACGGCGGGCGGACGGCTCTTGCGCTGCCGCTCGCGAAATTCCGGATGCAGGACCGGCTGCGAGGGCCAGACCCCCGCGGTATCGCCCTCACCGACGCCGGCGAAGAAGGCGGTCATTTCATCGAAACGCGGGCGGTTGGCCAGCGCCGCGTTGACGACCTGCGCCAGCGAGCCGGCACCGGCGGCGCCCATCAGGGGACGCGCGGAGATCAGGTTGGTGAAATACAGCGCCGGCACGCCGCGCTCCTTGGCCTTCTGGACCACGGGCGTGGTGCCGATGGCCAGCTCGGGTTGGTACTCGGCGAGCGCCTGGAGGTCCTGCTCGAGCGAAGCCCGGAACCTGACCTGAACGCCACGTGACTCCAGCCATTCACGGTCCGCATCCGACCAGCGGGTGCGCGGGCAGGCCGTGCCGACGTAACGCAGGTCGGCACCGGACTCGACCAGCAGTCGGGCCACCAGCAGCTCGGAGCCTTCGTAGCCGGAAAGCGTGATGCGCCCACGGATGGGGGCCGCGTCGAGCGCCGTGCGGATGGCCGGCAGGGCGCGATCCCGGGCCACACCGATCGCGGCGGCAGATACTCCACAGGCACGGCCCACCGCCTCGAGCCAAGCCGCGGTGCCCTCGTAGCCCACCGGTGCGGAACCCAGCACCTGGCGGCCGGCGGTCTCGAATTCGCGGATGGCTGCCGTGTAGAAGGGGTGGATGGCAGCAACAGCCGCGCAATCGAGTGCGGCATACAGTTCGCGCCATTCGCGGGTGGGCACCACGGGACCGGCTGCGAGTCCCATGGGCTCCAGCAGCATGCCGAGCCCGACCGGGTCGGCCGGGAACATCTCCCCCAGCAGTGTGACGGTCGGCCGGTCTGCCACACCGGCCCGGGGTGCGGCCACGGGGCCACTCTCGGCCTCGTTGCGCGCATAGCGCAACATGGCGCCTGCGAGCACGTCCTTGGCCTCGGCGTGGGTTGGCACCCCGAAACCAGGCACATCGATCGGGATGATCCGCACGCCGTTGACTTCACGCGGCAGCTTCTGGATGGGCACGCCGGAGGCGGTAGGCACGCAGAGGTTGGTCACGACTACGGCGTCGTAGTGTTCGGGATCGGCGAGCTTGAACACCGCCTCGCGGATGTCCTCATAGAGCCGACCGGTGACCAGGGTCTCGGAATTGAAGGGCACGTAGCCGACCGTTCGTCTCGCGCCGTAGAAGTGCGAGGTAAAGGTCAGGCCGTACACGCAGCAGGCCGAGCCGGACAGGATGGTTGCCGTGCGCCGCATGCGGAGACCGACTCGCAGTGACCCGAAAGCGGGACACATGCTC
>JAULZL010000458.1:0-11947 GCA_032117355.1 Candidatus Nanopelagicales bacterium | reverse complement strand
AGGAGGCATCGGCATCGGCGGCCAGGGTGTTCGGGTACTTCCTGGTCACGTTGCGTGAGCATGAGCGCCTGGAATCGAGGTAGGTGATCCTTCCCGGGCTGCTCTCGAAGGCGCGGACGCTGGTTCGAGTCACGCCGCTCCGATAGAAGATGGAACCGTATTGATAGGACTCCCAACCAGCGCCGTAGTAAGCGGTCTTGGCCGTGAATGCCCCGGCCGCAATCGACGTGATTCGCTCGCTCACCATGGCGGCACCAGGCGATGCGAGCACCTCGGCTGACGTCGCCGCCGGAGTCTTCGAGCAGACCGCAGGATCGCATGCGGCCCAAGCGCGTGCTGGCGTCGCGAGCAGGGATGTGGCGATCGCGAGTGCGAAAACCAAAGAAACCCGTACCGAAGGCACGCTGGGACGCTAGCAGGGCTCGTACCTCCCGCGCAGCACCCACGAATGCGGCGGGTTCTCGTCAACAACAGGGGAACAGGGCAACGTTGTCGAGGGAGGGCTCCCTACCTGACTTCGCCTGCAGCACTCCCCCTTGGGCCGACCGCATCACGAGTGGGCGACCACCGGCGGGATCCGGCGATACCCGTACCCATCGCTTCTCGGCCGACACCTGCGTGTCCTCGAGCAGGGTGAATCCGTGATCTCCCACGTAATGAGCGATGGCGTCGTCATAGTCATCGACGACGATCGTCACGACATGTAGGCGCATCGGCGCCGCTAGACGTTGAAACGGAATTCGACGACGTCGCCGTCCGCCATCACGTAGTCCTTGCCCTCGATCCGAACCCGTCCCCGCGACTTGGCCTCCGCCATCGAGCCGGCCGCGACCAAGTCCTCGAAGGAAACCACCTCCGCCTTGATGAAGCCCTTCTGGAAGTCAGTGTGGATGACCCCGGCCGCCTCAGGGGCGGTCGCTCCCTTGCGAATGGTCCAGGCCCGGGCCTCCTTCGGCCCGGCGGTCAGGTAGGTCTGCAGCCCCAGGGTGTCGAAGCCAACCCGGGCCAGGGCGTTGAGCCCGGACTCCTGCTGGCCGACCGACTGCAGAAGTTCAAGGGCCTCGTCCTCGGGTAATTCGACGAGCTCAGACTCAAGCTTCGCATCGAGGAACACGGCTTCTGCCGGCGCCACCAGTCGGCGCATCCGCTCCATGAACTCTTGATCGGCGAGCTCGTCCTCGTCGACATTCACCACGTACACGAAGGGCTTGGCGGTGAGCAGGAACAACTCGCGCAGGGGCACCGGGTCCAGACCGGACTGGAAGATGGTGGTGCCACCGTCCATTACCGTTCTGGCCTCCTCGGCCGCGGCGAGAACGGATAACCGGGACTTGTCGGTCCGAGCCTCCTTCTGCAGCCGGGGGATCGCCTTGTCGAGGGTCTGCAGGTCGGCCAGTATCAACTCGGTGTTGATCGTCGCCATGTCTTCCTCGGGCGACACCCGGCCTTCCACGTGCACAACGTCGTCATCGGCGAACGCCCGTAGGACCTGGCAGATTGCATCGGACTCGCGAATATTCGCCAGGAACTTGTTCCCCAGGCCGGCCCCCTCACTGGCCCCCTTCACGATCCCGGCGATGTCGACGAAGGTGACTGTTGCAGGCACCAGCCGCTCCGAGCCGAAGATGCCCGCCAGCACGGAAAGCCGCGAATCGGGAACGCCGACCACGCCCGTATTGGGCTCGATCGTGGCAAATGGGTAGTTCGCCGCCAGCACGTTGTTCTTGGTGAGCGCATTGAACAGGGTGGACTTCCCCACGTTGGGGAGTCCGACGATGCCGAGGGTGAGTGCCATGCCGCGAACGCTACCGACATGGCCCAAGCCATCTTCACTCCCGAGCCGGCCCATTCGATCGGGGTCTCCACCACCTAGGGGAAGACTTCAACCGTCCGAGCGCACTTGTGACGAGGACCGCCATGAGAATCCGATGACGATTTTCTAGGCAGACCTACCTCGGCGAGGCGGTCGGTCATACCGGAGTTGGTGTTGAGGTGCGTCACCCCTGGGTGCCGGTTACCCGGGTGATGAGGTGGTCGAATGCCCGATCGGGCAGCAGTCGGCGCAAAGTGAGCAGGGGGCGGGCTCCGTAGCCGGCCACGTATCGAGTCTTCGGCCGTTTCGCCGTCGCTGCCTGGGCAATGACGTCGGCGATGACGTTGGGGGACGACATTCGCTTCATCATCCTGGGATCGGTGAAGGACCCGATCATTCGGTCGACCCGATCTGCGTAAGGCCCGTGGCCCGATGTTGCCTGAAGTCCCGCGGCGGCGATGTCCAGGAACTCGGTATCGATAGCCCCTGGCTCGATGACGACGACGTCGATCCCGAACGGCTTTGCCTCCAGGCGAAGGCAGTCGCTGAGGGCCTCGAGGGCGAACTTCGTGCCGTGATACCAACCCCCGAAGGGACCATAGGCGCGGCCGCCCACGGATGAAATATTGATGATCCTTCCACTTCCCTGCTGCCTCATCTGGGGAAGGACGAGTTGTGTCAGCCGCATGGCTCCGAACACGTTCACGTCGAACTGCCGCCTCGCCTCCTCCTGGGAGACGTCCTCAATGGCCCCGTACGAGCCGTAGCCAGCGTTGTTCACCAGGGCATCGACCCGGCCGGTCTCAGAAAGGATGACCCGGATCCCGGCCTCCATCGACGCATCGTCGGTGACATCCATGGCGAGAGGCTTCACCCCTGCGACGGCGAGAGCATCAAGACGATCAAGTCGACGCGCCGCCCCGTAGACGGTGAATCCCAACGCAAGCAGGCGAAGTGCCGCCGCCGAACCGATTCCGGAGGATGCCCCCGTGATGAGTGCTGTCTTTACAATGCCCGACACGATGCGTACTCCCTCAATAAGATGAACATTGGTTCCGGTTATTATCTTGAACGATGGTTCACCTTTTGTCAACGAAGGGACATTGATGGCGCGGCAGCCTCGGGCCGACGCGGTGCGCAATCGTGGCCGCATCCTTACCGCGGCACGCCAGGAAATCGCCGAGCGAGGCCCCGACGTTGGCATGGACGAAATCGCGAGTCGGGCCGGCGTGGCGGTAGGCACCGTCTATCGACACTTTCCGACGAAGGAAGCCCTGGTCACCGCGATCGTGAACGAGTCCATGGAACAGGTTGCCGATGATTCCGAACGCTGTCTTGCTTTCTGCGAAGGCGGAGAACCAGCTCGTGATCAGCTGGTCGCATTCATCAAGGCCCTGATCACCTTGTCAGGCGAAAACCAGGCAGTGCTGGCAGCGATGGAGACACTGGGCGCCTCCAAGGGAGCCGACGTGGCTGAGGCGCGCGCGACGACTGCGATCACGCGACTCATTGAAATCGGCCACGAGAGTTCCTCGATCCCTCGTCACGTTACGGTCGCGGACGTGTACCTGTTGCTGGGCACTGCGCCATACGACCAGCCAGCCTCAACACGCGAACGCTGGCTGGACCTGATGCTGACCGGTCTCATGACCGCGCCAGAGGAGCGACCCCACGATCGCCAGTAGATCAAGCAAGGCGAGCCGGCCCGCGCCATTCGGCTTCTTCGATCAGACATCACCGAGGGTCGGGGCCAAAACGGGCCACGCTTCCGGAGCACTCCCCGGCGGTTCACCCGCGCGGTGGCAAGAACGCCGCAAGCCACGCTCGGTGTCGGGCCGGAAGTTCGCAGGTTGTTGAGTACCGTAGGCGCATGTGGAAAGACCGGGGCAAGGCCCCGAAGGATGAGGATTTCGAGGAACTCATCCACGACGAGACTCCGTCCGTCGTCGTCTACTACCCCACCAAGGCGGACGTCACTGACTCACCAGAGCCCACCGTCCGGCGAGACCGCAGCACCGCCTTCGTCCCGGATATGGCCGGTTTCGAGCCGCTGACCCGAGAGCAGCCGACCATCGGATCGATCGACCCCCACGTCACCGACCTCTTTCCCAACAAGCAAGAGCCCCTCGCGGACCCGGCCAAGCCGGTGCCCGCCAACCTGCAGAGCCGCGGCGTGCTCGCGTGGGATCCAACCCATCGAGACCCGGCCGAGGACGACGACTTCCGCTCGTTCTTCCGACCAGATCCGAACGGGGTGACCAGCGCGTCAACGGACGCCGAGAGCAACGTGCCCGCGGGTGCTGGTGCTGAGGGTTCCGCCTCATCCCCAGGACCCGATGACGTGCAGGCGCAGCGGCTTGCACCTCCGGCTGCGGATCCCGCCTTCAAGCCGGTGACCTTCGAGTCCGTCATCATGGAGGCAATTCCGCGCGAGCCGGAGGTCAGTCGGCCGGTGCGGATTGAGCGCATCGAGGATTCGGTGCCAATCCCGGAACCGATCGAATTCCGGCGTTCGACCATCATCGAGCCCGTCTTCAGCGAGCAGGCTGATCGCGAGGCGATAGAAATCGCTCCTTCCGCCATCGAGCCAGCCGCCGAGGAAGGATCAGTCGGCGTCAGGGAGCCTTCTTCCGCCGAATTCGCAGCACCTGAACTCGCAGCACCTGAACTCGCAGCCAGCCCCATCGCAACTCCCGAGCCCGCACCCATGCGGAATGAACCAGCGCGGGATGAGGCCGAGGAGTACGCGACCCAGGAGTACGCACCCGAGTGGTTCGCGCCGCAAGAGTCCGCGTCAATCGACGGCTTCTCCGTCAGCGCCGAGCAGACCGCGGCCGTGAGCGAGTCGGCCGCGATCGACGAACCTGCGTTCGCGGCCGAGCAACCTGAGGTCGTGCCGCCATGGACGCCCTCAGAAATCGAAGCCGAGGAGTGGTTGGCTCCCAGGGTGGTGGCGGTGACCGAGAGTGAGCCAGCACCTTCGTATGCGGACTACACGTCCATCGATCTCAGCGAGCCCGATACCGAGATGAGATTCCTCCAGGAGTGGGCGGAGGAGAACGGTGAGTCAGAAGTCAGGCCGAGTGAGACCCTGACCGGCCGACTCTTCAGAAGCACGGGAGCGATGGCCAGTGCGGAGGCGATCCCGGCCCTGCGGCGTGACCAAGCCTCCCGTTTGCCCTCGGTTGCGCCGGCGGTCGAGATCGAGGAGCCCCTGGCCCGTCCGGTCGCCATTGCGGTCGCCGAGCCGAGCGTCGAACCGGTGGTTCAGGAGAGAATCTGGTCGGCAAGCAGCATGTCGGGAATCAAGCCTTCAGCCGTCTACCTGATCACGGTGGCAGCCACCTGCGTGGCCGGGCTCATCAACAGCCTGCTGCTCGGACCTGGCCTTGGTTGGTTCACCGGGTTGGTGCTCATCCTGGCTGCCCTGGCTATGTCCCTGCGCGTTCGACTCTCGGACGCGATCGCCGCGGTAAGCGCACCCCCGCTGGCATTCCTTGCAGCAGCACTCACGGTGGGCCAAATCGGGATGAGCATGGCGGGCGGTCCGCTGATCGGCGCCGCCAACAACGTCTTCGTCGCCCTCTCCTCCAACGCCATCTGGATCGTGGGCGCCACCGCAACCGCCCTCATCGTGGTGATCCTTCGGGCGCGACGGTTGCGCTGAACAGGCCTTTCTAGGACTGAGTTCGGCCCCCGGGTTGCCGTGACCCGCAGTCCCTACGACGCAGTGGACTTGGCTGCCGCTTTCATATCCCGGCGAAGCTCTGGCGGCAGGGCGAAGATCAGATGCTCCTCGGCGGTGGTGACCTCCTCGACGGCCCCGAATCCGTGGGCCTTGAGCCACTCGAGCACCTCATCCACGAGCAACTCGGGGACGGATGCTCCGCTCGTGAGGCCAATCGTGGTGGCGCCACTGAACCAGGCGGGGTCGAGCTCGCGATAGGAGTCGATCCGGTAACTAGCACCGGCCCCCGCCTCAAGGGCGACCTCGGCCAGCCGCACCGAGTTCGACGAGTTACCAGAGCCAACAACGATCATGACGTCGACCTGGGGAGCAATCGCCTTCACCGCACCCTGCCGATTCTGGGTGGCGTAGCAGATGTCGTCACTGGGGGGGCTCACCAGGTTGGGGTAACGGCCCTTGAGGACGTCAACCGTCTGCAGCGTCTCGTCCACCGAGAGGGTGGTTTGGGAGAGCCAAACCAGTTTGCCGTCCGTCGGCAGGTCGACATTCTGAGCCTCGGTTGGATCCTGAACCAGCGTGATGTCATCGGGGGCCTCCCCCGTGGTCCCGACAACCTCCTCGTGACCGGCATGGCCGATGAGCACGATCTGATAGCCCTCGCTCGAGAAACGCCGGGCCTCGGCATGCACCTTCGTGACGAGGGGGCAGGTCGCATCGATCGTCTTCAGCCCGCGCTCAGCGGACTCCTCGTGGACGGATGGAGCCACCCCATGGGCGGAGAACACCACGGTTGATCCCTCCGGGATCTCCTCCACCTCGTCGACGAATATCGCACCCCGGGACTTAAGGGACTCCACCACGTACTTGTTGTGGACGATCTCCTTGCGTACGTAAACCGGGGATCCGTATAGATCAAGGGCCTTCTCGACGGTCACCACGGCTCGATCAACGCCGGCGCAATAGCCGCGCGGAGCGGCAAGGAGGACGCGCTTGGAGTCACCTGAGGAGGTTGTCGACATGGGGTCATCGTACGGGCCATTCCAGGTGGGTGCTGGAGCGCAGCAAACAGCACGCAGCCGACCGTGCCTATGCTGCGGTCTGATACCGACCAGCGTTGAGGAGCGGCCATGGCACTGGACACCTCGCCAGAGGAACCGGCTCCGGTCCGCACCGTTGCGCGCCTGGTCTCCGACTGGATTGGCCGACTTGGCCCGGTCTGGATTGACGGGCAGGTCGCCGAGTACCGACCGCGACCCGGTGCCCGCAACGTGTACCTCGTTCTGCGGGACCCTGATGTCGACATGTCGTTGACGGTCGTCGCGGACGTCTCCCTCGCCGGGTCTATGGATCCACCGCTGGCGGCCGGCCAGCGCATCCTCGTCTACGCCAAGGCTGAGTTCTGGTCAGGTCGTGGCAGCCTGCAATTCCGGGCCAAGGAGATTCGCCCCGTTGGTGTCGGTGCCCTCCTCGAGCAACTGGAGCGACTGAAGGGCCTGCTGTTCGCCGAGGGCCTGTTCGCCCCCGAGCGCAAGAAGCCACTGCCCTTCCTCCCACGCAAGGTGGGCCTGGTGTGCGGCCGGGCCAGTGCCGCGATGAAGGACGTCATGGTCATTGCTTCCGAGAGGTGGCCAGGGATTGCCTTCGAGGTACGGGAGGTGGCGGTGCAGGGGGTGCAGGCCGTTCCGGCCGTCACCGAAGCCGTCCTCGAACTGGACCTGCTCGAGGAGGTTGACGTAATCGTCATCGCCCGAGGGGGTGGCAGCGTCGAGGATCTGCTGCCCTTCAGCAATGAGAGCCTGGTGCGCACGGTCAGCGCCTGCGTCACTCCCGTCGTCTCGGCAATCGGCCACGAGCAGGACAACCCGCTGCTCGATCTCGTTGCTGACGTACGAGCCGCGACGCCCACTGATGCGGCGAAGCGCATCGTCCCCTCCTGGCGCGAGCAGCACGACCTCGTCACCGGCTACCGCAGCCGCGCACGCGGCGTGCTCGGGCAACTTCTCCAGCGCGAGCAGACCAGACTGGACGAGGCACGTCGAAGGATCGACGCGCGAATGCGGCAGGGCATCGAGGCTCGCGCGACCGACATCGGACATCTGGCGGCACGGGTCCGTGCCCTGTCTCCCGCCGCGACCCTTGACCGCGGCTATGCCATCGTCACGATGGATGGTGGAGCAGTGGTCCGCAGCACCACGGATGTCCCGCCGGGTGGCGATCTCTTGATTCGAGTCTCAGACGGGATCTTCCACGCCAACCGCACGACAGAGGGAGTCGACCATGGCCAGCCGTGAGGCCGAGCAGCCTGCAACCAGTACCTCATTCGAGGCCGCTCGCGATGAACTTGCCAGCGTGGTGCAGCGTCTGGAGTCCGGCGGATTGTCCCTTGAGGAGGCACTGGCCCTATGGCAACGCGGTGAGGATCTCGGACGCATCTGCCAGGAGTGGTTGGACGCCGCCACCGCAACCCTCGATGCGTCGAACACGCAGACCTAGCGGAGTGCTCGCACGACAGCCTCAAGCTCCGCCACGCTCACCGTTCCGCTGACCACCGTTGTGCTGGCCGGTCCGATTCGAACCAGTGAGGTGCGCTCGGGTGCGACGTACTCAAGCCAAGCCTCGCCATCAATCGAGCGGGTCCCAGCAGGTTGGCCGCCGGATGTCTGGTCATCCACGTATCCGGCTGAGGTCGACGCCGATTGCCCCACCTGGATGTATTCGGTTTCCTCTGTGACGTAGCCGATGTGCCATGCGGGCTCCGGGCGAGATTGCTCGGTTACCTCCCACCGCGCACTCGTCGGCCTGAGGCCGGCGATCCCGACGGGGGCGAGCACGGGGAACTCGGCCTGAGCTCGTGCGAGAGCGAGCATCGGTGCCGGATCCACCTGCCGAATCGGATCCGGCTGCGGCCGGTACGTCACGAGTAGGAGGGCTCCGACCACGGCCAGCACGACGACTAGGGATCGCACCATGTCGCCCACGGACTGCCTGAGCCGCGCATTGCGACGGCCAGTCGGGCGTGGTGCGGTTTCGGTCACGTGGTCATCATGGGGCATCCGCGGGCACCACGCCCGCGCACGGCCGCCAGCCGCCTTTGGCCGATTGGTCTGGCTAGGCTGCCAACAAGGCTCAGCAATCGGAGGCAGCGGTGGATCACGTCGTTCAGCAGCAGGCCCACCCTTCGGCCGTGGTCCCGGATCGGAACCTCGCCCTCGAACTCGTCCGCGTGACCGAAGCCGCCGCAATGGCCGCGGCCAGGTGGGTGGGCCGAGGGGACAAGAACGGTGCCGACGGCGCTGCGGTCAACGCCATGCGCTCGCTGATCAGCGGAGTGTCGATGAACGGAGTGGTGGTCATCGGCGAGGGCGAGAAGGACGACGCCCCCATGCTCTACAACGGTGAACGCGTCGGTGATGGCACCGGTGCCGAGGCCGACGTGGCTGTCGATCCGATAGATGGCACCACCCTGGCCGCCAAGGGAATGCCCAATGCCATAGCCGTGATCGCCGTGGCCGAGCGCGGTGCAATGTTCGACCCGAGCGCAGTCTTCTACATGGAGAAACTGGTTGCCGGCCCAGAATGCGTTGGCGTTCTCGACATCACCGCCCCCATCGGCTGGAACCTTGCGCAGGTTGCCAAGGCCAAGGCCGAGTCCATCGCCGACCTCACGGTGTGCATTCTTGACCGTCCTCGCCATGAGGGCCTGGTACGCGAGGTTCGCGAGGCTGGCGCCCGCATCAAGTTCATCTCGGACGGAGACGTCGCAGGAGCGATCATGGCGGCTCGGCCGGGAACGGGTGTCGACCTGCTTGCCGGTGTCGGCGGAACGCCCGAGGGGATCATCGCTGCCTCCGCCATGGTCTGCATGGGCGGGGTGATCCAGGGTCGCCTGTGGCCACGTGATGAGGACGAGCGACGCAAGGCCCTCGACGCCGGGCACGATCTGGACCGAATCCTGACGACCGGCGACCTCGTTCAGGGCGAGAACATCTTCTTCTGTGCAACCGGGATCACGGATGGGGAGTTGCTGCACGGGGTGCGCTACCGACCTGAGGGCCAGGTGACCAACTCCATCGTCATGCGGGGCAAGAGCGGCACCATTCGGGAGATCCGTAGCGAGCACCGGCTCGACAAACTCGCCTCGTACGCCACGGTTGACTTCAGCAGCGCTGGGTGAGCCGAGTCATCCCCTGAGCCCGCCGCAATTGGGAAGACCGATGGACCGCGGATCACTGGAATCGCTTACATTTTCCCTATGCACGTTTCCGGCGAGCGAGTCGCATGCATCGCCGCGGCGAGACGCCGCCTTGCCACTGAACTGGCCCAGCACCCAGCCCGGGTGGACGTCCTGGCCAGGTTCGATCGCTGGGTCGACGACTGCTGGGATGGGCTGGCAGCGGTCTACGCGCCCGAGGACGTTCTGCCTCGACTGGTCGACCTGATCGGGTCAGCCGTCCAGGGACGTTCGAGGGCCCTGCTCGATCGCGACCGGGAGCGCTTGCTCACGCCTGATTGGTTCCAGCGGCCCGACGCATTGGGCTACGTCGCCTACGCGGACCTGTTCGCCGACGATCTGCGAGGTGTCGCCTCGCACGTGGACTACCTAGTCGAGCTCGGAGTTACCTACCTGCACCTCATGCCCCTACTCGAACCACGCCCGGGCCCGAGTGACGGCGGATACGCCGTGGCTCACTACCGCAGGGTGCGGTCCGACCTCGGGACCATGGACGACCTGGCCGCCCTCGCCGAGCGGCTTCACGAATCGAATATCTCGTTGACCTTGGACCTCGTGCTCAACCACGTGGCGCGTGAGCATGAATGGGCGCGCAGGGCGCGCGCCGGAGATGCCCGCTATCACGACTACTTCCTGGTGTATCCGGATCGCGAACTTCCGGATCAGTACGAGGCATCCCTGCCCGAGGTCTTCCCGGCTTTCGCGCCCGGCAACTTCACCTGGGACGATGAAGCCGCAGGTTGGGTCTGGACCACCTTCAACTCCTGGCAGTGGGATCTCAACTGGGCCAATCCTGACGTCTTCTGCGAGTTCGCCGACATCATCCTGTTCCTCGCAAACCAGGGGGCCGACTGCATTCGACTCGATGCAATCGCCTTCATCTGGAAGCGACGTGGGACGAATTGCCAGGGCCAGCCAGAGGTACACGCGATCACCCAAGCCCTACGCGCTGTCGTCCGGATTGCGACCCCCTCCGTGATCTTCAAGGCCGAGGCGATCGTGGCACCCGATGACCTCGTCCAGTACCTCGGACGGGGAACACATGCCGGGAAGGTCTCCGATCTCGCGAACCACAACAGCCTGATGGTGCAGATCTGGTCAGCACTCGCAACACGGAATGGGAGCCTGATGGCCCAGGCCCTCGGACGCTTCCCGGCCATCCCCATCACGTCCTCCTGGGCCACCTACCTGCGCTGCCACGATGACATCGGCTGGGCCATCGATGATGCAGACGCAGCCGCCGTGGGGTGGAACGGCTTCTCCCACCGGGCTTTCCTTGGGGAGTTCTACGCGGGGGATTTCCCGGCGAGCTTTGCCCGCGGCGCCTACTTCCCGTCCAACCCGGTCACCGGGGATGCTCGAACCTCCGGCAGCGCCGCCAGCCTGGCCGGCCTTGAACGCGCCCTCGCGACCAAGGACGACCGGGAAATCGATCTGGCCATCGGTCGGATCCTGTGTGGATACGCCATGGTGCTCGGCTTCGGTGGCCTTCCCCTGATCTACATGGGCGACGAGATCGGCCTGCTCAACGACAACTCCTACGCCAGTGATCCAACACGCCAGGACGACAACCGCTGGATGCACCGGCCGGCGATGCCGTGGATGACCGCAGAACGGCGACATGATCCGTCAACCGTTGAGGGGCGCATTTTCAATGGCCTCCGACAACTGATTCGAACGCGGGCGAGGCTCGCCTCATTGCACTCGGCAACCGCAACCGAGGTCTACGTGGCCGATGACCCCGGCGTCGTGCTCTTCCGTCGTGAGCACCCCGCAGGTGACGTCGTCGAGGTCTACAACGTGACCGAGAATCCGCGATCATTCGGGACCTCGGCAATCTGGCCGCTCGCAGGTGACCTCCTCGTGGACGCCATAAGCGGCCGGGTGGTGTCGGGAGCCGCACCGCAACTGACCGTTCCGCCTTATGCGGCCTGGTGGCTCGTTCGCGCCCGAACCTGACCAGCCAGCCCGTCTACGCTGACCACATGGCTGACTTCCGCTATCAAGAGATGCTTCCGCTCGGCTCGGATGAGACCCGGTACCGCCTGGTGACCGATGAAGGTGTCTCGACCCTGACCGTGGAAGGCCGCACAATCCTGCAGGTAACGCCCGAGGCCCTACGCACCCTCGCTTTCGAGGCCATCCGTGACATCCAGCATCTGCTGCGCCCCGGACACCTGGCTCAGTTGAGGCGGATCCTCGACGACCCTGAGGC
>JAULZL010000457.1:0-2180 GCA_032117355.1 Candidatus Nanopelagicales bacterium | reverse complement strand
GGCTGGCTCAAGGACTCTCAATGGTCGGACACGACATCGGACATCGAGCTGCCAGCCGACAGCACTTGGACAGTCGCTGTCGAGTCCGCTTTCGACGGGCAGGGGCACGCCGTCGCGGTCGCCGGTGTCCTCGATGACGAGCGCGTCGTCGTGCGCGTGTCGACAATGCGGACGATCAAGCAGGTCGACGAGCGGCTCGCGCAGCTGCGCGCCGAGCACCCCGCCCTGTTCGTGCTCGTCACCCCCGGCTACGTCGACCGGCTGCACGAGCACTTCGACGAACTGGTCGGGCAGCGGGAGGCAGTGGCCGGCACGCAGGCGCTGCTTGACCTGTTCGACCGGCGCTCGATCCTGCACGACGGCGGCCTGGTCCTACGGGAGCACTTTGCGTCATCGCGCATCAGCAAGCGAGATGCCGGGTGGGTGCTGTCGTCTGCGATGGGGGAGGGCCCGTCGTATGCGGCCCGTGCCGTGATGTTCGCTGCTGCCCAAGCGACGAAGCGGCAGCGGCCGACGGCGATCATTCACTCCCGCCGACGTGCTTGACAATCGTTATAAACCTGTAATATGTGCCCGTGGCGTTTCCCCGTCCGAGATGGTCCGCCCCTCCATCCCTCCCCCCGAGGTCTATGGAGGGCGGGCCGTCTGTGGCCCTGAGGGAGGGCGCCGGGACGTCGCTGCTGCAGATGATCCAAGGCGCCGGGTCGTCGTTCCGGACATCGAGGGCCGCAGCGCTGCAGGTCCCCGCATTCGTCGACGCAATGAAGACGTACTCCCACACGATCAGCGGCTTCGGCCTGCGGACGTATCGAGGGGGCGAGCCCATCGAGAGCGCCCAGGTACTCGTCAGCCCGTCGTCGTATCTTCCGTACACGTCCGTCATCGCGCGCACTGTCGAGAACCTGCTGCTGCATGACCGGGCGTACTGGCTTGTGGTCGACCGGACGTGGGACGGGTTCCCTCGCGAGATTCAGGTCATGGACGTCGATGACGTGTCCGACCTGACGACGCAGAGCACGGCGAACCAGAACACGCAGTTCCCCCCCGTTGACCCGTTCTATTACATCGGCACGCCTGTCCCGGCCCGCGACGTCATCAAGTTCTACGGCGACGGCCTCGGCGGTTGGCTGTCGACCGGTGCCGCTGCGATCAACACAGCCGCCGCCCTCGAGGCCGCGACGCTGAATTACAGCGAATACCCCATGCCTACCGTGGTCCTGAAGAACACCGGCGCCGACCTTCCAGCGGCAACGGTCGACGCGCTGCTCACTGCATGGGAAGAGGCGCGCAGCAACAGGGCCACGGCCTACCTCAACTCGGCAATCGAGGCCAAGGGCATGGGCTGGTCCGCCCGAGACCTGGCACTCGTCGAGGCCCGCAACGAGTCCGCCATCGGAATAGCGCGCATCGCGAACCTCGACCCCGTGTGGGTCGGCGCCAGCGTGTCCGGGTCGTCGTTGACGTACTCGAACCGCGTCGACCTGTACCGGCAACTGCTCGACATCAGCCTGCGACCCGTGATGGACATGCTCACGCACCGGCTGAGCATGCCCGATGTCACACCCCGGGGTCACTCTGTGCGGTTCGATACCTCGGGATTCCTGCGGGGCAATGCCACCGACCTCGGCAACCTCGTCGCGCAGCTGGTTCCGCTCGGAGTGCTCACGGCGGACGAGGCCCGCACCGTTATCGACCTCAACACCCTCGGACTCACCCCGACAAGCCTCGTACAGATGGGCGGATAGATGAGACACCTCACGACTGACGGCACGCTGCTGCTCCACACCCGAGCAGACGACGGCGGCGACATCATCGGCACCGGTTACGGCATGGCCGTCCCGTACGGCGTCGAGATCGAGTACGACGGGATGCGTGAGTCGTTCGCGCCTGGTGCGTTCGACACGACGGCCGTCGTCGGCAAGCCGCTCGCGTACCGGCACAACGAGCCCATCGGCGTCATCACGGCAGCCAGCAACGAGCCTGACGGCCTTTACATCGACTTCGACGTGGTGAACACGTCCCTCGGGCGCGATGCGGCGACCCTGATGCGGACGGGATCGAGCCGTGGCCTGTCCGTCGGTTTCGCGCCGCTCGAGTCGAAGCGGACCCAAGGAAAGAACGCAATCGTGTACACCAAGGCCGCACTGGCCGAGGTAAGTCTCACCCATCAGCCTGCCTAC
>JAULZL010000456.1:666-1838 GCA_032117355.1 Candidatus Nanopelagicales bacterium | reverse complement strand
CGTTCCCACCCCGGAGGTCCCACGTGAAGCGC
The DNA here is from genome assembly GCA_032117355.1 of Candidatus Nanopelagicales bacterium. Taxonomy (GTDB): domain Bacteria; phylum Actinomycetota; class Actinomycetes; order S36-B12; family S36-B12; genus REEB460. The sequence goes on along the minus strand of JAULZL010000456.1, from coordinate 1,806 downwards.
ATCATGCTCGCTACCGTCGCTGCCGCAGCCCTGGTCCTCACCGGCTGCACATCGACGCCGGCAGCAGACTCCTCCAGCGCTGCCCCCGCGGGGAATCGCGCTGTCGTGATCATGTCCGGTGGCGGTGCGGTGAGCCCCTTCACGACGCCGACCCAAGCCTGCTCCGACGAGGCCGGATTCCTTGCCGCGGGCAACTCCGATACAGCCCTGCGCGAGTACCTCCTCGGGATGGGCAAGCAGGTCTACACCGCCCCCGCCATGGTGCCGTGGGGGACGGTCGCTGAGCCGGATCCCACCAGCTTCGGTCCCTTCAAGGACTGCCCGATCGTGCTGCCCGAGTCCATGACGGTCATGTCCGCCGGTGACATCGATGCGTCAGGGGAGAAGTTCGCGCGCTTTCTGAACTATCTCAATACCGAGTACGGCGTCACCGATGTCGACCTGGTCGGACATTCCAACGGTGGCCTCTACAGTCGCGCGGCCATCCGCATTCTCAAGCAGACGGAGTCCCCGGTCACCGTGCGCTCTCTCACGATGCTCGGCACGCCCAACAACGGCTCCGTCCCCGGCAGCTACACGTGGGGGGAGTTCACGAAGGCGGACTGCCTCGGCAATTCCTTCTGCGAGTCCTTCAATGACGCTTGGCTGAAGTACGCCGCGCAGTCCGACCTCGGGCTTAATCGCGAGGACACCTTCAAGTACCTCGACGGACCTCCTGGATGGAATAGCGCCCAGGCCGGCTATCTCGACGGGATCCCCGTCACCCTCCTCGCAGGCACCTACTTCACCGCGGAGGGCGGCGACCCGCGCATGTGGCCCTACGACGGCATCACCTCGCGCTACAGCGCCTGGGCAGAGGGAGTCTCCGATGAGATCATTCCCTGGCGCACCTGCTGGGAGGCTCCGCTCACTCACAGCATCTTCGTCTCGGACGCGGCCGGCCTCCCCTGGGATACGGGTCTCACCTGGAACACCGAGGCGATCGCCCGCGTCAACCAGGCCATCGACGAAGCCGACACTGCTCTCGAGCAGCCCAATCGTCAGGGCTGCTGACGCATCCCGGAAAAGCCTGAGCTTGAATGCTCCCCATGAAGCGTGTCGCTGTCACCGCGACTGTGGTCGCGGCCGCCCTAGCCCTCG
>JAULZL010000456.1:0-643 GCA_032117355.1 Candidatus Nanopelagicales bacterium | reverse complement strand
ACGAGCACGCCCTTCACGACGCCGGACCAGGCATGCAAGGACGGCGAAGGATTCCTCGCTGCCGGCAACACTCACACGGACATCCGGGCCTACCTGCTGGAGATGGGCAAGCAGGTCTACACCGCTCCGGTGATGGACGACTGGGGACCGGTGCGCGAGCCAACAGACGACCGCCCCGGTCCTTTCACGGATTGCCCCATCGTGCTCCCCGAGGCGATGACGATCATGTCGGCCGGAGATATCAATGCCGGGGGTGAGCGGCTCGCGCGATTCCTGAGCTATCTCAATACCGAATACGGGATCACCGACGTGGACCTCGTCGGCCACTCGAATGGTGGCATGTGGAGCCGCGCGGCCATCTGGGTGCTGAAGAACACCAATTCGTCCGTCACCGTGCGCTCCCTAACAACAATGGGCGCCCCCCACGACGGCTCCGTGCCCGGCCGCTACACCGTGGGTGAGATCACTCTTGAGACGTGTGCTGGTGACGCCTATTGCGAGCAGGCCCTGAAGAACTGGATCCCAGTCGCGGAGAAGGTGGACAAGGGATTGAACGTTGAAGACTCCGCGAGGTTCCTCGACGGCCCCGACGGCTGGAACGTCGCCCAGGGCCACGTGCTCGACGGCATCCCGGTGACGCGTA
>JAULZL010000455.1:0-1614 GCA_032117355.1 Candidatus Nanopelagicales bacterium | reverse complement strand
GCCCGCCTTCGGTGGCTGCGTGATCGGCATAGCGGCGTCAACGCTTCGCTGTGGGTACAGCTTCCTGAGGACGTCCTCGAGCGCGAGCCGAACCACAACTGTCGACCCCGCCACGATCTGAATCATCAGGAGGTCGTCTTGGTCAACGATCTGCAGGCCGCACAAACCATTGAGCCCCTTCGCGATACCCGCCGCGGCGAAGGCAGTGAAGACCGGCGGGATCACATAGTCGGCGAACCGGTCCCACAGTCCAACAAGACCTGTGTGTCCAACACGTCGAAGGGGCCTGAGGTAGTTTGCGAAAAATGACAGGCTGATCGCCAGGAATCCGACCCCGACCATGGTGAGAAAGTCCTGGAGGGTCTGCACGTGAAAGGTGACGAGCGCGCCGATACTGATCGTGGCCCAGGCGATGAAGCCCGCCATGGCATCGAGAATGCCGAGCACGACGATAGCCAGGATGATTCCGATTGATCCAGGAATTACTGAGAAGCCCGATTGCACAAGGCTCACGATGCCCACGACAACGCCCGAAAGCCACAGCAGCAATGCATTGGTGCCGAACATGGCTCGTGCCCACGTACCATCGCTCGCTGCCCGAGGCACGATGACTGAGTACCTGCTCGAAGCGGTGGTGATCCGGGCAAGCACATCATGAAGACGATGAGTGCCCGGTACTCGCCATGTTGGGCTTCGATCGCCGAGGCCAACGGCGACTGCTCCCATGATGACAAGGTCCTTGGGGTCGAAGACCCTGCTGTAGGCGAGATTGCTGTTGCTTCCAGATTGGCCCGAGGCCGCCCCTTCCGTCGCGCCACCGGCAATGCTCCCCGCCGCTCCCGCCGCTCCCGCGGCTCCCGCGGCAGCAGCCCCAGCGACGCCAACGACCACGGCACTCGTCACCGCCACAGCAGCGACCGCTGCGGGGTGGGCGCTCGGACTGTAGATCGGACGCCCCGACGCCAATGACCGCTCGACCATTTCGCCATCGGGATCGACACCAAGTGCGTCGCCTGGCTGCCCCACGGCCGTCACCACACCCGACTCGTCGATGCTCAGGGCATTGAGCACCTGGACGTCCTCGGCCGATGCTCCCACCCCGGACACGACGACGGAATGGACGCCTGGCGCCAGGCCGGGGGGCAAGGCAGCGTCGATGGTGACCGCACCTTCAGCATCGGCGTTCGCTGACGCGATAACGACCGGATCCGAATGGACCGTTACGGTGACGAGCGAGTTGGGCTGCAGCCCACCCGATCGAACAGTGACAGGCGATCCCGAAGCCATCTCTCCGACCGAGACACCTAACCGGAGCGTGATGACTGCCGGAGCTACATGGCCGCCGAAAAGCCCGCCATCCGCTAGTGCGGCAGCGCCTGCTGCAGCCAAAGCACGTTCCTTCGGGCCGGCACTTGGCAACTCAGGGCCATCGGGCAGCCCCCCACCTTCGGGGCCATCCGGCCGGATTTCATCATCGGGCCCACCCGACGGTAATTCACCACCCGGCTGCGCCCGACCCTCAGGACCACCAGTCGGTAACGCACCATCCGACTGCGCGCCACCCTCGGGACCACCTGACTGCCCCACAGCCTCGGGCTTGACTGCACCGCCCGG
>JAULZL010000454.1:2101-3011 GCA_032117355.1 Candidatus Nanopelagicales bacterium | reverse complement strand
CTTCGTCCGCACCATCCTCGCCGGCGACTCCCCACCGAGCGAATCCACCGACGGCGAATTTAGTTTTGAGTGAGGATCGGAGGTAGGATCAGCACCACGTGCTGTCCTAGCTGTCGCGGGTAGGGCCGGGACAGCGTCACGACATAGCTCAAGGTAGGGGCACGATTCATCGTGCACTCCTCTTTAGGAGGGCGCGGCATAGCCACGCCCCTACCCTTCGGCCACCATTCGGCGGCCGATGTGTCTCTGGCCAACGGGCCAACTGTTCAACCGATCAACTTACCCTGCCTCTTCTGGTCCACCGAGCCTCTGGGCCTCGGAGCCTCTTCTTCAACTCAGCCCTCCATTCAGTCCTCAACGCAGCCCTCTACTCAGTCCTCTACTTGCTTCCACTATCCGCCCACATCTGCCGCGTCACCTTGAGCAGGACATACCCGCTGATGACGGTGACGGCGGTGAGGATCCACGCCATGGTGAGGCGCTGGGGATCTCCGGAGGCATACAGGAAGTTGCCGATGGCGAAGAGCGAACCCCAGATGAGCGCGCAGCCGGCGATCCAGCCGACGAAGGCCGATCCGACGCGGTTCTCCTGGGCGATCTCGGCGTCGCTGATGCCGGCTTCGGCGCGGATGTCCGTCCAGCCGGGACCGGCGGGCTTCACCTTCTGGCAGAAGCTGATCAAGGTCGCGCGGTCCGTCTGCGGGCCGACGAACGCGGTGACCAGCCAAGCCACGGTCGTGAGTCCGACCTGCCAAAGGGTCGTCGTGGCGAAATCAGCCTGCGGTAGCACCATCGGTACGCCCACGGCGGTCACGAGTGACATCACCATGGCGACGACTTCGCACCAGGCGGAGACGCGCCACCAGAACCAGCGCGCCACGTAGAGCAAACCGGTGCCCGCGCCGATGGA
>JAULZL010000454.1:0-2091 GCA_032117355.1 Candidatus Nanopelagicales bacterium | reverse complement strand
GAGCCCCAGTTGAGGTGCGTCAGGATCGTCGAAGAGTTGGCCGCAATCAGCCCACCGATCATCAGGCCGACGAACCCGACCGGCAGGAACATGAGCATGGCCGGGAAGGCGGAGTCATGGCCGATGAGCGTGGGATCAGCCGCCGGGAAGGCCGCCTTGATCGCGGCGAGGTCCGGGTAGACGATGATCGAGCACAGCGCGGTGATGATCCACGGCCACGGACGGAGCACGTAGTGGGCGATGTTGAAGAAGAGCGTGCCGCCGAGTGAGTCCTTCTCGGACTTGGAAGCCAGCATGCGCTGGGCGATATACGAACCGCCGCCGGGCTCGGAGCCAGGATACCAGTTCGCCCACCAGCTGATGGCGATGGGCAGGATGAAGATCATCAGCGCCAGCTCGGGCATGGTGAAGTTCGGAAGCATGTCCAGGATCGGCTGGCCCTGGCCGCTGATTACGGACATCACCGGCTCTCCATCCACCATCACCGGCACGCCGTCCTTGAACTGAGCGACCCCATCGACCGTCTTCTGAACCTTGGGCACGACCACCTGCTGGGTCGAGAGCTTGGACACGAGCGCTTTCAGGCCCGCCCAACCTCCCGCGCCCTTGCCTACCAGGCGCTCGCCGACTTCGACGAGGGAGAACCAAGCGGCCGCGAAGACGGCGGTCATCTTGATGAAGAACTGCACCATATCGATGACCAGCACGCCCCAGAGTCCGGAGTGCGCTGCGAAGACGACGTTGAGGATACCGCAGACAACGATGGTCTGCCAGGCGGGCATCCCGAAGAGGATGTTAGCGATCTTGCACGCGGCGAGCGTGACCATGCCCATGATGAAGCAATTGAAGAAGAGGCCGAGATAGACGGCGCGGAAGCCGCGCACGACCGAAGCGGCGGTGCCGGAGTAACGATGCTCGTAGAACTCGAGGTCGGTCATGACGCCCGAGCGACGCCACAGGCGGGCGAAGAAGAAGACGGTGGCGACGCCGGTGAGCACGAAGGCCCACCACTGCCAGTTACCGGCAACGCCGTATTTGCGCACCTGCTCGGTCACCCAGTTCGGGGTGTCGGACGAGAACGTGGTCGCGACCATCGACAGGCCGGCGAGCCACCACGGCACCGATCGACCCGAGGCGAAGAACTCGGCGGTGCTGCCGCTCGATCGCTTGGCGAGGAAGAGCGCGGGGACGAAGCAGATCAGGATCGAGACAGCGACGATGACCCAATCAATCCAGGTGATATTCATGGCGGGGCGCGGGGTTAGGATGTTTCTCCCTCACCCTGCCCCATGTGGCAACCGCGTTCCCCTCGCTGATATGACCAGTTCGGAGCATTAGTGTCTCGAGGTAGGGGCAGCACTGCGTGCTGCCCTAGTTTGTATCCGCGTTCGCCGGATGGTGAGGTAGGGCTGACCGCCTCGGTCAGCCGCGGTTGAGCGAGGGCGCTCAACCCTACCCGTTGCAGCTAGGTCAGCACGCAGTACTGACCCTACCTCGGTCTCGAACGGATGCGATGTCATCGCATCCCTACCCGATGCATCACCCGACACCTGCACCCGAAACTGAACACCCGTTCCATATACCCGATGGCCGAGACCTGGGATCCGAGAATGACTTCATGCCCCCGCCAATTATCAGGCCTCCCTGCGGCGAACGGCCGTGAGATAGGTAGGGTCAGCACTGCGTGCTGACCTAGTTGCCGGACTCCTAGGTTGGCACGCAGTGCCAACCCTACCCCGATGCAGCGGATGCGATGTCATCGCATCCCTACCCAAACAAAAAGGGCGCCGATCGGCGCCCCTCATAAATTACCTAGCCCTAGCCCTGGCCCTGCACCTCCGCCAAGCTTACTTCGCGGCCGGAATCTCGTTCAGCGTATACCAACCTTCGCTGTGCCAGAGCGCATCGCCGGACTTGGCCTTGATGTCGCCGAGCACAAGGTGATGGATATGGCCACGGACGAGTCCGTCGACGACGAGGCGAACCTTGAGTCCGTCGGCGGAGACGGTGGCGGACTTCACGGTCGGGGTGGTCTGGTCGACCTCGGGGCTGCCGTAGCTCGACTGATAGATGTACGTGAAGGTATCCATC
>JAULZL010000453.1:1461-2942 GCA_032117355.1 Candidatus Nanopelagicales bacterium | reverse complement strand
CGGGACTGCCGAGTTCGTCATCTAGAAGCACAGATGCCCGAGATGCTCCTGAGACTGCGATCCGTGCGAGGTCCATGGCCGGCCACAGGCCTCGAGCACCTTCCGCGAAACCCTCAGTACGCAGTGGGACCTCGCCGGGTGCATCAGGGGCCGTGACCAGCAGGCCGAAGCGCTTGCCGGGCGGCATCAGGACGGTCGACGGAATAGTTGCCCGCCAAGCCGGAGTGCCGTCCTCCTCGATCACCTGCACCCGCCCGCCGGGGACTCGCAGCCGGTAGTAGGCCGCGAACCCGATATTCGCCAGTTGCCAGAACTGAGTCTCGCCTGGCGCCATCTGGATCGTGGGCATGAGCATGCCGTTGATCAAGTGGATGTTCTGGGAGACAGCGATTGGGTACGGGAGCACGCTGGCCGTGTCTGTGCCCAGGTCGTCGATGCCGATCGAGTTCAATGCCAGGATCCGCCTGCGCAGGCCGGCAACCTCGGGCCGATCGCTCATTCCCCCTTCGATGATGAGCAGGCCGGCTAGCCCGGCGTAGACCTGGGGACCGACGAGTCCGTGCAGGTGGGGGTGGTACCAGTTCATGCCGCCTGGATGGTCTTCGGGCAGGCGCACGTCGTACTCGACCTCGGAGCCGTCCTCGATCTCCAGGAAGACGTTGTCCTGGAAGCCCTTGGGTGACACGTGCAGGCCGTGGAAATGCAGGTTCGTCGGCTGGCCGGTGCGGTTGCGGAGCCTGATCTGTAGTCGATCGCCGGGCCGAACGCGCAACTGCGGGCCCGGGTAGATGCCATTGAAGGTCAGCAGGCCGGCTAAGGACTGACCCGCCATCGTCGCAGTGCCAAGCTGGGCAGTCAGGGTGGCGCGCAGCAGGCCATCACGGCTGCGCAGGACAGCCCCGGGAGTCGAAGGAGGAGCGGCTCGAACGCCGCTGGCCAGGGTTAGGCCACTGGCGCCGACAATGGATAGCCCACCCGCTAGAGCGGCGGAGGCCCCGATGAAACGCCTGCGTGAGAGCGACATGCGGAGAACCTACTTCCTGGACCGCACCGTGCCCCCTACTTCCTATCTGTTGCCTTTGACCCGAAGTTCCGGGAGAAGGGATGGTCGGGACGCGACCACTATCAAGGAAATCATGGTTGACCTACCCTGACGAGCATGCCCGCAGGCTTTACTCCGGCGACTCAAAGCTGGCTCGATGCGGCCTTCGCTGCGCCGACCCCTGCCCAGGAGCAAGCCTGGACCGCTATCGCTACCGGCGAACACGTCCTCGTCGTGGCTCCCACGGGCAGCGGCAAGACCCTTGCGGCCTTCCTGTGGGCACTCGATCGACTCCACGCTGAGCCGATCCCGGCAGAGCCGGTGCGTCGATGCCGGGTTCTCTATGTCTCCCCATTGAAGGCCCTTGCGGTCGACGTGGACCGGAACCTGCGCAGCCCGCTGGCCGGGATCGCTCAGCAGGCCAGGCGATTGGGCATCG
>JAULZL010000453.1:0-1451 GCA_032117355.1 Candidatus Nanopelagicales bacterium | reverse complement strand
GCGCCCGCTTCGCTCGTTCCCCGGCGGACGTACTCATCACGACCCCCGAGTCACTCTTCCTACTGCTCACCTCATCGAGCCGCGAGGCGCTGCGGGGCATCGACACGGTCATCCTGGACGAGGTGCACGCCATTGCGGGCACCAAGCGAGGGGCCCACCTGGCCCTTTCGCTGGAACGGCTGGACGCCTTGCTCGATAAGCCGGCCCAGCGCATCGGGCTTTCCGCAACCGTCCGACCCATTGAGGACGTCGCCTGGTGGATTTGTCCGAGTAGGCCGGCCACCATCGTGGCCCCTCCCTCGCACAAGGAGTGGGACCTACGCATCGAGGTGCCGGTCGAGGACATGGCGGCTCTGGGAGAGGGGTTTGGGGCTGGGCCCGACGGCGGACACGCGGAGATCTCGGGTTCAGCTGCCGGGGCGGAAGCCCGGTCGTCCATCTGGCCGCATATTGAAGAGCGTCTCGTCGACGTCATCAACGATCACCGTGCCACCATCGTCTTCACAAACTCGCGGCGACTAGCTGAGCGCATCACCTCACGAATCAACGACATCGCAGCTGATCGAGGAGCCCCCGCACCGATAGCCGCAGCCCACCACGGATCCGTTAGCCGGGAGAGGCGCTCCGAGATCGAGGAGAACCTCAAGGCTGGGCGTCTACCCGCCGTCGTGGCTACCAGCAGCCTCGAACTCGGGATCGACATGGGCGCGGTTGATGTCGTCATCCAGGTCCAGACCCCGCCAAGCGTGGCTTCCGGACTGCAGCGCGTTGGTCGCGCCGGGCACCAGGTGGGAGCCACCAGCAGGGGCATCATCTTCCCTAAGTTTCGGGGTGACCTGGTGACGTGTGCGGTGGTCACCGAGCGCATGCTCACCGGCCAGATCGAGGCCTTGCGAATCCCGCGCAATCCGCTGGACGTCCTTGCCCAGCAGATCGTTGCCATGGTCGCGATGACGGACGCGGATTCAGATGAGTGGACGGTGGACGGCTGCCTGGCCCTTGCCCAACGATCTGCTCCGTTTGCCGGCCTGACACGCCCCGTCTTTGAGTCTGTCCTCGACCTACTCAGCGGCCGGTATCCGTCCGATGACTTCGCGTCACTGAAGCCGCGCCTGATCTGGGATCGAACCACCGGAATCCTTCGTGGCCGCCCTGGTTCCCAGCGGCTCGCCGTCACCAGCGGGGGCACCATCCCTGATCGCGGGCTCTTCGGGGTCTTCATGGTCGGCGAGAAGGCCTCCCGGGTCGGTGAGCTTGATGAAGAGATGGTCTATGAATCCCGGGTCGGTGACGTCATTGCGCTCGGGGCAAGTAGTTGGCGTCTCGAGCAAATCACCCACGACCGAGTCCTCGTCAGCCCGGCACCGGGCCAACCAGGGCGCCTGCCGTTCTGGCATGGCGATGCCCTGGGCCGACCGGCGGAACTCGGTGAGGCGGTGGGGGCCTTTGTC
>JAULZL010000452.1:0-2731 GCA_032117355.1 Candidatus Nanopelagicales bacterium | reverse complement strand
CAACGGCCTTGGTTCGCCCGGTGGCGGCCACGGCGACGGGCACGGAGATCATCGGGTGCGCAGGCATGACATCGATCAGCGGCCAGGCCACGGAGTCCGCACGAGGATTCGCCGTTGCGCCCAGCATCGCGCGCCACTGGTCCTGCAGGGCCTCCACCCGCGCGAGGTAGTCGTTGGCAAGGACGGCGGACTGGGCGGTCGCCGCAGCGAACGTCGTCAGCCAGGTGTCTACGTCCCCGCGCGCGTAGGCGTCCAGACCCTCGATGTAGGCATCCTTGTCGCCAGCCAGCACGATGCTGATCGGTGGCACATACGTTGGGGTCAGCCCGCGGCGGCGCAGGACGACGTGGATGAGGGCCCGGCCCGTGCGTCCATTGCCGTCGAGGAACGGGTGGATCACCTCGAACTGAGCATGGACCAAGCCGGCTTGGACTACCGGCGGCAGTGCATCGTCGTTGATCGCCCGGCACAGGTCCTCCAGCAGGCGTGGGACCTCTTGCGGCGGTGGTCCCACGAAGCTGGCGCCGCAGGGGTTGTAGTTGTTTCCCCCGATCCAGTTCTGCTCTGTGCGCACGACCCCGGCAACGCTCCGGTTCGGTGCCGTCGCCATCAGGGCGGCGTGGACGCTCACCACATCGTCGAGCGTCACGTCGCTCGGGCCGGTGGCGTGATCGATGGCGAGTTCCATCGCATCGATGTTCGCCAGGATCTCCGCCGCCGTCGATCCGGCCTTCCCTCCCGTCTCAAGCCGTGCCTCCGCCCGCGCCAAGTCGCGGGCATCAACCTGCATTCCTTCCACCTTCGAGGAAGCGATCGACTCGGTGCGCAGCAACAGCCGAGCCAGCGGCGCCAAGGCGGGGTGAACGTGCGCGTTCAGCCGGTGGACGGCTGTCTCAGCATCGGACACCACCCCCGCCAGGTCCGTTGGGAATGGGTCGTCGTAGGCGGAAATCTCGTCAGGGACGAATGACTCGTAATGGCAGGCACGTCGGAACCTGGGCGGTGCATACCGAGCCGGGTCGTGTTCCCACGTTCGGCGAACCAAGGTTCCGCGCATATCCCAACCTTGAGTGATTTCATAGTGTGGCCTAGCACATAAACCATACTATGGATAATCACCGGTATGCCCGGAACACAAGGAGCAGTCATCGCCGACCTGCCGAGATTTCTCGACGAGGTGAACGATTGCCGTCACGCGGGGCAGGTGCGCTCCTGCCGCGATCCGGCGCGTGGTGCGGAAAAGTCTCGCCGCCGGCCAGTTGGCGCGGTGCGGTGGCGGTGATGACAAGGCGGACCATTGATCGTCATCGACCTCGTGCGCGGGCACGCATGGCTGCCCCGAGCGTTTCGAGATCCTCCACGCGCCCCTCGACAAGATCTGCCTCGGACTCGGTCAGTTGTCGGGTGAGTGCCTCATCCGACAGCACGGCAATGGTTTCCTCAAGGCGATCAACATCGTCGGGAGCCATGATCACAGCCGAGGGCTGACCATGGACGGTCACCGTGACCCTCTCGTGCTGACTGCTCACTCGACTGACGACCTCAGACAGGTGAGCCTTCACTTCGGCCAGTGGCATCATTGACATCGTCAGAACCTTGACTAAGACCCCTGCGCGAGTCAACCGCTCGGCTCGTCTCTTCCCGCACCCGCGCATGCGTGCACGCCATCGTCTAGGGGCGGCGTCGCGTACTGCTATGCGGACGAGTCGGTTGCCCCGAGTTCGTCCGTGGCACCGGTGACCCCCGCATCGAGGGCGGCCTCCCGCTCGACGAATGCGCGCAGGCTCTGCATCGAGGTGAACACGCGGTAGCCGATGGCCTGCATCCGCTCAATGTCGCTGTCGTCAGGATCAAGCTCAAGAACAACCGGCTCCCCTCGTCCCGGTTGCAAGCCTTCCGGCCAGAAGGCTTCGGCCAGGGCTAGTCGCGCGCCCGTCTGCGGATCGTCGACCTGATGGTCGCGCAGCGGGGTCACAACGGCGTGCTGCTGAAGCTCGCAGATGAGTGCGCTGATCTGCTCGGCCTGGGGATCGGGTTCGATATCGACGACGGCCCGAGCGCGCGGGAGCGGATCCGCCGCCGATGCCGACCCGTCCAGCAGGGAGTCGAGGAACTGATTGGCCGAGTCTGCCAAGAGGGACCTTCGGGCGCTCAGGAAGTCGGTGTACCTGCTGATGCTCCACAGGTCAGGGTCGGCGGGGATCCATTGAGACTCCAGCACCCCTGGCATCGCCGAAGCGATCGGCGGGAGGTACTCATCGGGGGGTGTCTTGCCAATGGCCAGGTTCGTGTCCTGGGTGAGGAAGACGAAGTTGGCGACGGCGTTGACTTCGCCACGGGAGTAGCCCGCGTCGTACAGCACCTTCTTCGGAAACGTGTGATGGACCTGGAGCGAGGAAAGCCTGCCCAGGAGCGTTGCCCGCAGGTCCAGGCCCGTGCCGAAGTCCTTGGCTCCTAACACCCGGGTCAGCAGATACAGCATCGGATAGAAGCGCGCCCCCATGCCGAATCCGGTGAAGTCACCCGGATTGACCTGCAGGGTCCCACCGCGGGCCCGGGCGAGGTTGTCGATGATGCCGTCCAGGCCATTGGTCGAGAGCGATTCGTAGTCCTGGGCCAGCTTGCTCTCCGTCGAGCCGCTGTACCTTCCCCACATTCCTGCATGGACGTACCAGAACAGCGCCTTGTCGCGCTCCGCCATCGACGGGAACGAGCCACCATGAAGATGGAG
>JAULZL010000451.1:0-4768 GCA_032117355.1 Candidatus Nanopelagicales bacterium | reverse complement strand
CGATGCTGATGAGGCCGGTTCATGGCTCCTCGACCGGCTCTCTAGATACGCACCGGAGTTGCCGTTGACGGTCGAAGTGGTCGAAGGAGGCGGGCAGTATCTCCTCAAGTTGAGATCACGCTGATCATCGATTCGAATGTCAGGAGCGAGCAACCTGTACTTCGCCTGCCGAGCGAATGCGGCGGTCTCGGCTAAGTACACACCCCTTGGTAGCTACTCACCCAGGACCTGTGACTCAAAACCGACGGCGGCTGCAACAGGGGCCGGGTGGAGCGCATTGCGCAACACCCGGCCCCTGTTGTCGATCGGCTACTAGGCGAGAGCCTTTGCCTTGATGCTGTCGAACTCGGCCTGAGTGATCGTTCCGGCATCGAGGAGTGCCTTGGCCGAAGTGATCTGGTCAGCGGCATTGGTGCCGGCCAGCGATTGGACGTAGGCCTGCTGCGCCTTCTGGTTCTCGACCGCGGCTGCCTGCTGGCGATCGGCCATGCCCCTGCCACGGAAGAGGATGTAGATGAACAGGGTAATGAAGTGGAAGAACAAGAGTGCAAGGATCCAGATCAGCTTGACCCAGCCCTTCATCTCCCGATCGCGGAAGATGTCAAGTAGCACCATGAACAGCAGCATGAAGTAGAAGACCATGAAGAAGATGATCAGCAAGGTCCACAGGAAGTTTCCGTCGGTCACAGATTGAGCCCTTCATAGATTCGGGTTACCCCCTGAGGCGAGCCAGTGCCAGGCTCAGACAACCTCGGTGGAAAGGATATCTATGGCGAGTCCTGCTCCGGCCAGTTCCGCTCCATCCACGGCGAATGTCGCACCTCGGTACGGCGACATCAATAGATTGACGGTAGACGTGTCGTCCACCGCAGTAGCCGACACCCAAACCTAGAAGTGGAGCAACGATGGGCAAGATCACGAAGCTAGTGCTCGGCGTCATATTGATTGCTATCGGTGTGATCTGGTTCTTCCAGGGAATCGGCTCGTTGGCTGGCAGCCCGATGACAGGCGTGAGCTTCTGGGCCTTTGCTGGAGTGCTTTCTTTTGTCGTCGGCTTGGTCCTGCTGACGCTTGGGCTGCGGAGCCGTCGTTCGTCCTAGTTCGGTGAGCCTTGCTCCCGGGGTCACGGTTGCGCGTACTCAGCCATGGTTCGGGTGAGCACTCCGACTCATGACGTGGGCTGTCAGGGATTCGGTGTCGGATTCACCTTCGGTCACCGGTGGACTTCGTCCCCGTCGCCGGAGAAACTGCCTAGGCGGGCTAGCCTTTGCGCATGGACTCTTGCGTCCTCCTCCTCGATCTCGACCGCACCCTGGTTGACTTGCAGTCGCACACCGACTACGCGCAGGCCCTTGTCGAGGCAAGACAATTCGCGGGCGATGTCGAGCACACGCCTGTTCCGGACACCGACTGGGACCGTCCCACTCAGTCCTGCATGTCACTGCTGAATGCCCTGGCTGGGGACCCACGTTGGGCTGTGATCTCGTCTGCAATCGCGCGCCATGAGCGAGCGGCTATCCCGATGGCGACCGTGATGCCGACGGTAAGCGACACGCTGCCGCAACTTCGCAAGCATCCGGTAGCGGTGGTCACCCTGCTTCCAGCTGATGTGTCGATTGAGTTGTTGACCTCATGTGGGATTGACGTCGGTCCAGGTGCGCCGATCGATCTGGTGGTTGGACGTGACCCGTCAATGCGACCGAAGCCGTATCCGGATGGCCTGCGATCTGCATGTCACCGGCTGGGCAGGTCAGTAGCCGACGCAGTGATGATCGGGGATTCGTCCTGGGATCGCGACGCAGCGGCCGCAGCAGGTGCTGGATTCGTCGGCGTGCCGTTGACCGCAGGGCTATTGGGGCCGGCGGTCCCTGAGGCCGCGAACTTTGCCGAGGCTGTAGGTCGCGCGCTCGCCCCCTGACCCTGATGCACTCACTTGGGGCAGAAGAACTCCACTGCGATGCCATCTGGGTCACGCGCCGTCATTGCCCAGCCGTAGGGAACGTCCTCGACAGGTCCATGATCAATACCGAGCTCGTCCAGTCGTTGAGCCCAGGTGCGAACCGACTCCTCGGACGAGCAGCCCAGGCCGATGTGATCCAGGCCGACGCGGGTTGGATCGAACCGCCCGGTGGGGTCAGCCCCATCGAACTCCGTGACGCCGATGATCAGCCCAGTGGGCCAAGACATCCGAATACGCCTCCAGCCCGGGCCCTCCCGGTTGACGTTCGTTGCAGGACCAAGGACCTCCTGGTACCACTGTGCAGACCGCTCCACCTCCGTCACGGTGAGGGTGAGGTGATGGATTCCGGTAACAGTGGGCAATGTCATGGTGGCGCTCCCTGTCTCACTGCAACGATCTGTCTCACTGCAACGATCTGTCTGGATCCAACGATCTGTCTCGCTGCATCGAGCTATCTCATTGTGTCGAGCCTGCTGAGGATGGTCCTTGGCCGAGTCGCTGTGCCGCGGTATTAGAGCGGCCATCCGGCGCTCTCGTGCCGAAGGCCGCACCCAAGCCAAAGGGTGGCATGTTCACGTACATCGCCTCTACGGTGCCCGGGCCAAGGAGGTAAGTCTCGTGGTAGATGCCGACGGAAGCGTTGTCCCGGGTGCGCCGGTTAAACGACCGCCAGGCGGGCAGGTGCAGATGCTCGGATGCCCGCGCATAGGACTCAAGGGACTTGAAGGATTCCCATTGCTGCCAGACCAGGATGGTGCGCCCCGAGACAAAGGTTCGAGGCCGACCGCGAAGACCTAGGGAGGGATTCTTCATCAGCTCAGCGAGCATCCGTGGCATTGCGGTGAACACCGGAAACCACTTCCAGACCTGCCAGAGTCGGTTGATACGCATGCCGATCAGGAAGAGAACGGCGCCCTCTGCTGGTATGTCGGTTGTGAGCCTGCCCTGATGAACGGCCACTGAACACCCTCCCTGTGTAAACGCTGTTCACAATCTAGGCAGTGAAGTGAACTGTGTCAACATGAGCACATGGCGAGGAATACCTACCACCACGGTGACCTCCGGGACGAACTGCTTCGTACCGGTATTCGGCTAGCTACGGAGGGCGGCCCGTCGGCCGTTTCGGTGCGTGAGGCGGCACGTGAGGTAGGGGTCTCGGTGGCGGCGCTCTACCGGCACTTTGCTTCAGCTGAACAGTGGCGCGCTGATGTGTCACGCCTTGCCCGCCAGCGTCTCGCTGAATCAATGATGCGAACGATGGCAGCGACCCAAGGCTCGCGGTCGCCAGCGGTTCTGGCAAGACGACGCTTTCGCGCGTGTGGTGAGGGCTATGTGGACTTTGCTGTCACGTCGCCAGGGCTCTTCCAGACGGCCTTCATGCCGTGCGGTGCGCTGCCGTCTCAGCCAGATGAGCCGTCAGCCTGGAGCGTCTTGTGCTCGGCACTCGATGACCTCGTCGAAGTCGGCGCGTTGGATCGAAGGATGAGACCGGAGGCTCCCTTGATCGCCTGGACGGCCATGCATGGCCTGAGCGCGCTATTGGTGCAACGGGCAGTGGATCCGGCCGGCGACCTAGTCGCGCGGGTGGAGGTTGTGTCAAGGGGTGTTGAGCGGGCTCTGGGGATCTCTGGCACGGCGACGTGAACTTCTCCACCGAGCGACTCGAGATCACCACCATCTGCGAAGGCGATGCGGTGGATCTACACGCTGCACTCGATCACCCGGAGGTGGGGCGATTCATCAGTGGGCCGGACGTGACTACCGTGATCGCGCTGCGGAATCGCATAGGTCTACTTCTTCAGGGCCCCGGCACTGAGACCTCGGCCTCGGCGTGGTTCAACTTTGTCGTCCGGCGAGATGGCCAGGTCATCGGCAGGCTGGAAGCGACCGTCTACGAGGGCTGGGCGGAGGTCGCCTGGGTTTTCGGCACCCCCTTCTGGGGTCAAGGCTATGGACGGGAGGCGGCGGCCTGGCTCGTCGAGCATCTGGAATCGCAGCCGAAAATGACCGAACTGTGGGCTACCGTCGATCCAAGGAACCTGCCTTCCATTGCGATCCTGCATCGACTTGATTTCGCGGACGCCACCGATTCAACCCTGCACCGACCCGCGTCCTATGAGCCGGGCGATCGTGTGTTCGTTAGGCGGGCAAACGAGAGTTGATCACCTCGCTGGGCTCTGTCACACCCCGGCGGCACACTCGTCACAGTGGGCGGGTGATCCGACCCTCGTGCACGCCAACGGCTGATCGGAGTTCATCGTGACCAATGCTGACTACACCCACCTCACCTTGCTGGTTGATCGATCAGGGTCGATGGATTCGGTTCGCAGTGATGCCCAAGGCGGCATCAACGAACTGCTGGCCAAGCAGTTCGGACTGCCTGGCAAGCTCACCGTGACGTTGGTCGAATTCGACTCCGAGATAGACACCGTCGTTCGGATGGCGAGCGGACCAATCGACTATGTGCTCTCGCCGCGTGGCATGACACGCCTGCTCGATGCCGCTGGGATGGAGATCAAGGCGACGGGCGCCGACCTCGCGGCACTTCCGGAGGGTGAGAGGCCAGCCCGGGTGCTGTTCGTGGTCGTCACCGATGGCCAGGAAAACTCCAGTCGGGAGTACACCTTCGACCAGGTGCGGGCACTGGTCGAGGAGCAGGGGACGAAATACAACTGGGCCTTTCAGTTCATTGGAGCCGATGATGCTGCTTGGCAGGGTGAGTCTCTTGGCATGAAGTCAGCTAAATACAAGGGCTCGGCCAAGGGAACCCGGAGCGCCTACAAGGCAGTTAGCGGGGCGATGATGGAC
>JAULZL010000450.1:0-6933 GCA_032117355.1 Candidatus Nanopelagicales bacterium | reverse complement strand
GTGCTCTGGGTCGCCTTCGGCTACTCGATTGCCTTCGGTGATGGCGGAAACGGCTTCGTCGGTGACTTCTCATTGGCCGGGTTGACCGGCATGGTCGGCGAACTGGCCTCCAACGGGGGGTACTACCCGATCCCGGCATTGGCCTTCGCCATGTTCCAGCTGATGTTCGCGGTGATCACCGTCGCGCTCATCTCGGGTGCGGTCGCAGACCGGATGAGGTTCCTCGCCTGGGGCATCTTCGCGGTGGTCTGGGTATCGATCGTCTACTTCCCGGTCGCCCACTGGGTCTTTGACTTCGGCAGCGACGAGCTTGGCGGCAGCGGCGCCGGCTGGCTGGCGAACCTCGGCGTACTCGACTTCGCGGGCGGAACCGCCGTGCACATCAATGCGGGTGCTGCGGGCCTGGCGCTGGTGCTGGTGCTGGGCCGCCGGATCGGTTTCGGCAAGACGCCGATGAAGCCGCACAACCTCCCGCTGGTCATTCTTGGCGCCTCGCTCCTCTTCTTCGGCTGGTTCGGCTTTAATGCGGGCTCCGCGCTGGGTGCCAATGGGCTGGCTGCCCTTGCCTTCACCAACACGATGGTGGCCACGGCAGGAGGTGTCCTGGGCTGGTTGCTGGTCGAGAAGTTGCGCGATGGACACGCCACCAGTCTGGGTGCGGCATCGGGTGCAGTGGCGGCCCTCGTTGCCATCACTCCGGCATGTGCCTTCGTTGCCCCCTGGGCGGCGATCGCGATTGGCGCCCTGGCGGGAATCATCTGCGCCTTCGCCGTGACGCTGAAGTACCGGTTGAAGTACGACGACTCGATGGACGTCGTCGGCGTCCACCTTGTCGGGGGCGTTGTCGGCTGCCTGGCCATTGGCTTCTTTGCCACGACGACGGTCAACGAATTGGGTAGGGACGGCCTGCTCTACGGCGGGAGCGCAGAGTTGCTCGTCACCCAGGCGATCGGTGCAGGCTCGGTGCTGGCCTACTCCTTCGTCGTGACCCTGGTGCTGGCCCTGATCTTGAAGTACACCGTGAAGCTGCGGGTTGACAAGGATGACGAGATCTCCGGTATCGACCTCGCGGTCCATGCGGAGACCGGCTATGAATTCGGCGAGTCCGGCGGTGGCGGGGTCTTCGCCGGCATCGGAGCAGGATCGGCGCGTCGCATGATGGAGGAGAACTGATGAAGCTGGTGACTGCAATCATCAAGCCGTTCAAGCTGGAGGACGTCAAGTCCGCGCTTGAGGGAAAGGGCCTACACGGGCTGACCGTCTCGGAGGCATCCGGATACGGTCGGCAGAAGGGCCACACCGAGGTGTACCGGGGGGCGGAGTACACGGTCGACCTGGTGCCGAAGGTGCGCATCGAGGTCCTCGTGGACGACGCGGACGCCGATGGCGTGATCGACGCGATCGTGGCGGCAGCGCAGACCGGGAAGATCGGTGACGGCAAGGTGTGGATGGTTCCCGTCGAAGCGGTCGTCCGAGTTCGGACCGGTGAGCGCGGCGTGGACGCCCTTTAGCTCAAGGGACTGCAATCCACGTGAATGTCGACCTGCTTGCCGAGCGCAATGCGATGGCACGTCGTCCCGGGCCGGTTGGCCCGGGACGACGCCGTGCCCTCGCGGCGACCACGGATGCGTGGCTCGGTGAGCTCTTCGCCCAAGCGGACGCGGCCGAGGGCCTGTGCCTGGTCGCTGTGGGCGGCCACGGTCGGGGTGAGCTCGCGCCGGGCAGCGATCTGGACCTCATGCTGCTTCATCGTGGCGATCCCGGTCGCGCAGCGGCCGTTGCCGAGCGCATCTGGTACCCGATCTGGGATGCGGCAGTCGCGCTTGATCACAGCGTCCGCTCTGTCGGTGATGCCCGGCGGATGGCGGGTGAAGACCTGAAGGTGCTGCTCGGCCTGCTGGACGCCCGGGCCGTCGTCGGGGACGCGGAACTCGTTGCGCAATTGCGAACCGCCGTCTACGCCGACTGGCGGGCGATGGCGGCCAGTCGCGTGGGGGAGCTTCGGCGGCTGGTGGAGGAGCGCCGCGGCCGGTCTGGTGACCTGGCGACCATGCTCGAGCCGGACCTCAAGGAGGCCTATGGCGGGCTCCGGGAGGCGACCGTGCTCCGGGCCATTGCCGCCTCGTGGCTGACCGACATCCCGCATGAAGGGTGGGAGGAGCCGGTTGAGCAACTGATGAATGTTCGCGACGCCCTCCATGTGGTGACGGGGCGGTCGGGGGACGTGCTGCGACTCCAGGAGCAGGATGCGGTCGCTCAGGTCGTTGGCTGGGCTGATGGTGACGACTTGCTGAGGCAGGTGTACTCGGCGGCGCGCTCGGTGGCATACGCCTCGGATGTCACCTGGCACCGCGTTGACCGCCTTACTCGGCGAACCTCGCGTTTCGCTGTTCGCCCTATCCGCCGTCGGGGCCCCACCCGGGTACCGCTGGCCGAGGGAGTCGTGCTCCAGGACGGAGAGGTGGTGCTGGCGACCGAGGCACGACCGGATCGGGATCCAGTTCTGGTCCTTCGCGCGGCCGCGGCCGCGGCACAGGCCGCCCTTCCGCTGGCTCCACATGCCGTGCGCCGACTGGCCCGGGAAAGCGCGCCGATGCCACGGCCGTGGCCGCACCAGGCGCGCGATGCCTTTGTCTCACTGCTCGGTGCGGGCACGCCGACCATTGCGGTTTGGGAGGCCCTTGATCAGGAGGGGCTGATTTCGTCGTTGATTCCCGGCTGGGAGGTCGTGCGCTCGGCTCCCCAGCGCAATGCCGTCCACCGCTTCACCGTGGACCGACACCTGGTGGAGACGGTCGTTCAGGCCAGCGACCTCACCCGCACGGTGGATCGTCCCGACCTGCTCTTGGTTGCGGCCCTGCTCCACGACATCGGCAAGGCGCGGGGCGGTGATCACAGCGTCATCGGAGCAGGCTTGGTGGAGGATCTCGCACCGATGATGGGCTTCTCGGACGAGGACTCCGCGGTCATCGTCCGCCTCGTCCGTCACCACCTGCTCCTGCCGGAGACCGCCACCCGCCGCGATCTTGACGACCCGTCGACCATCGACAACGTCACTGCGCTCATCGATGACCCGGGTGTCCTTGACCTCCTGGCAGCCCTGACGCAGGCGGATGCCCTGGCGACTGGGCCGGGGGTCTGGAGCGACTGGCGGCGGAGCCTGGTCGCCGATCTCGTCGGACGGGTGCATTCGGCGATCGCGGGTCGGCCGCTGCCGGCCCCGCCCGGGCTCACCGCGGACCAGTCGATTGCCCTTGCCCAGGACGGGGTGTGGGTGCTTGTTGCTCACGGGGACGACGGCTTCGAGGTGACAGTGGCTGCTCCCGACCGGGTTGGGCTGCTGTCGATGGTCGCGGGTGTGCTGGCCATTCACCGCCTCCAGGTGCGCAGTGCACGGGTTACGACGGTCGGCGATCGAGCGGCTCAGGTGTGGACGGTCGAGCCGACCTTCGGTGATCCGCCGGCGGCGGAGCGGTTGTCTGAGGACGTCCGAAGGGCCCTTGATGGTGCCCTAGACATCACGGCCCGTCTGCGCGCGCGAGACGAGGCCTATCGCCCCCGTCAGGTGACCAGGCCGGCACCGCGGGTTGAGGTCATCCAGGCGGCGACGGAGCGCACGACCATCCTTGAGGTGCGGGCCCATGATGAGCCGGGGTTATTGCATCGGATCACCGCCGCGATCTCGGCTGCGGATGCCGTGATCACCGGGGCCAAGGTGGCCACCCTTGGGTCGGAGGTGGTCGACGTGTTCTTCCTGGCCGATCGTCAGGGTGGGACTCTCGGTGAATCCCATGCGCAGGCGCTGTTGGTCACGGTGCTCGCTGAATTGGCTCAGCAGATACCCTGAGGCCGTGTTCGCCAACCTCTCTGATCGACTTGCCGCGACCGTCAAGGGCCTGCGCGGCAAGGGGAGGCTTTCCGAGGCGGATATCGATGCGACGGTCCGCCAGATTCGGACGGCGCTGCTCGAGGCCGACGTGGCTGTGGCGGTGGTTCGCGACTTCACCGACCGGGTCCGCACCAGGGCCCTAGAGGCCAGTGCATCGGGAGCCCTGAACCCGGCCCAACAGGTCGTCAAGATCGTCCACGAAGAACTCGTCGAAGTCCTCGGCGGGCAAACACGTTCCCTTCGGCTAGCCAAGACTCCGCCAACGGTCATCCTGCTCGCCGGTCTCCAGGGTGCTGGCAAGACGACCCTCGCCGGCAAGTTGGCCCTTCACCTCAAGGGCCAGGGCCATGCCCCCTTGCTGGTGGCCGCTGACCTGCAGCGACCCAATGCGGTCGATCAACTCAAGGTGCTGGCCGGGCAGGCGGGGGTTGCGGTGTACGCCCCCGAGCCCGGCAATGGCGTTGGCGACCCCGTCCGGGTCACGAAGGATGCGCGGGCCTTCGCCGAGCAGAAGCTCCATGACGTCGTCATCGTCGACACCGCCGGTCGACTGGCCATCGACGCCGAGTTGATGGACCAACTACGTCAGGTCAAGGCGGCCGCCCAGCCCGACGAGGTGCTGTTCGTCGTTGACGCCATGATCGGCCAGGATGCGGTGCGCACCGCCGAGGAGTTCATGGCCCAGGTCGGGTTCGACGGGGTTGTTCTCACGAAGTTGGACGGCGATGCTCGCGGTGGTGCCGCGCTCTCGGTCAAGGGCGTGACCGGCCAGCCCATCATGTTCGCGTCCATCGGCGAGAAACTCACCGACTTCGAGGCCTTCCACCCGGACCGGATGGCATCGCGCATTCTGGACATGGGCGATGTCCTGACCCTGATCGAGCAGGCCGAGCGTGCCTTTGATGCCGACCAGACCCAGCGGATGGCCGCGAAGGTCTCCAAGGGGGAGGATTTCACCCTCGAGGACTTCCTCGAGCAGATGCAGGCCGTCAAGAAGATGGGCTCCCTCGGCAAGATCCTTGGAATGCTCCCGGGGATGGGCGAGATGAAGGCCCAGCTCGACCAGGTGGACGACCGGGAGATGGATCGCGTGGCTGCCATCATCCAGTCGATGACGCCGGCTGAGCGTCGCGAGCCAAAGATCCTCAATGGTTCCCGTCGTTCTCGTATTGCTCGCGGCTCGGGTACGACGGTCAGCGAGGTCAACGGGCTGATCGAGCGGTTCGGGCACGCTCAGAAGGCGATGCGCCAGATGGGCAAGGGCGGTGGCATGCCCGGAATGCCGCAGATGCCTGGCATGCCGGGATTCGGCGGGAGCAAGAAAGCCAAGGGCAAGGCGGCCAAGTCAACGAAGCCGGCCAAGGGGGCCAAGGGCCGAAGCGGCAATCCGGCCAAGCGGGCCCAGCCTGACCCGCCTCCCCCGACCGGGGGGCCCGGTTCCCTCCTCGGCGTCGGCTCGGGACCATCGTCGGCTCCGTCCGGAGAGGTGGACCTCGCGTCCCTCCCACCGGAATTCAAGGACCTACTGCGCTAGTCGCCGACCCTCAGCCGCCCCTGAGGTGCCAGGCATCCCCGGGCATCTGGCACAATGAGGCGCTCGCCGATCCTGCGGCCCCTCTCATCCATGGGCATCGGCAGTCCAAAAGGTCCTCGCTGGATGCCGTGCCCCACACGGCGGAATGCGCGCACCGCCCTAGACAACAGGAGATTCGCCCACCGTGGCTGTCAAGATCAAGTTGAAGCGCCTTGGCAAGATCCATGCGCCGCAGTACCGCATCGTCGTCGCCGACGCCCGCACGGCCCGCAACGGCCGCGCTATCGAAGAGCTCGGCATCTACCAGCCAATGGACAACCCGAGTGTCATCCGGGTTGATTCCGAGCGGGTCCAGTACTGGCTCGGCGTCGGTGCGCAGCCGACCGAGTCCGTCACCGCAATCTTGAAGGTGACCGGCGACTGGCAGAAGTTCAAGGGCCTGCCGGGTGCTGAGGGCACCCTGCAGGTTGCGGCCCCCAAGGTTGCGAAGTCGCTCGTGTTCGAGGCTGCCGTCAAGGACGCGGCAAATGAGCCGAAGACGCCGGTATCCAAGCCCAAGCCGCCGGCCCCGGTCGCGGAGGCCGCCCCGGCAGTTGCCGCGGAGGAAGCCGTCGCCGAGGTAGTGGCTGAAGAGGTCGTCGCCGAGGTAGTGGCTGAAGAGGTTGTAGCCGAGGAGGCTGTCGCCGACGAGGCTGCGGCCGACGGGGCCTAGCCCACATGCTTGAAGAGGCGTTGGCACATCTCGTCCGGGGGATCGTCGATCACCCGGAGGATGTGATGGTGACGGGTCGCAGCAACCGCCGCGGCCCGTCGCTTGACGTCCAGGTGCACCCCGAGGACATGGGCCGAGTAATTGGCCGGGCCGGTCGAACAGCGACCTCCCTGCGAACCGTGATGGCTGCCCTCAACGGCAACCGCGGGGTGCGTATCGATTTCCTCGACGTCGCCGAGCGCTGAGCCTGCGGGCGTGCGCGTCGTTGTCGGCCGCATCGGCCGCCCGCATGGAATCCGTGGCGAGGTGACCATCGAAACCCGGACGGACGAGCCGGACGTGCGCTTCCGTGAGGGGGCGCAGCTTCAGGTCGATGCTCCGATCGGCACCCTGGTCGTCGAACGTACCCATTGGCACAGCGGTCGACTCCTCATCACCTTCGCGGGCGTCTCCGACCGAACCGAGGCCGAGGCCCTGCGCGGTCTGCTCCTGCATGTGGAGCGGGGTGTCGAGGAGGCTCCGGATGATCCGGAGGAGTTCTACGACAGTGCTCTGATCAGCATGCCCGTTCAGTTTGCCGACGGCTCTGCCGTTGGCGAGGTCTGCGATGTCATCCACCTGCCGTCCCAGGATCTCCTGGTCGTGCGCCTTCCTGACGAGCGTGAGGTGCTCGTGCCCTTCGTGCGGGCCATCGTCCCCGTTGTCGATCCCGTCGGCCGGCGGATTGTGATCGATCCGCCGCCCGGGCTGCTAGACGATGCCGAGTGACGGGGCAGGCGTGTCATGCGGATAGACGTC
>JAULZL010000449.1:777-3104 GCA_032117355.1 Candidatus Nanopelagicales bacterium | reverse complement strand
TATCTCAACAGATCGGACACCAACGAACGGCGAAACACCTACCCCCGAAAGTGGGGGGCCGAGGCTCCGGCCAGCACTACAGAGTCAGACGCTCACACGGATCCCAGGCTGGGCCCGGCTGCGACTCCTCCATGCGAATCATCACGGCCTCAAGTGCCAGTGGGCTGATGTAGACACCTGTGTCCGTGTCGAATGGTTCAGCGAACGCGACCAGAACACAAAGCATGCCCGCACTCACGATGAACGTCGCTCCGAGACTCACAGTGAGCAGGAGCGGATATGGACGCAACATGACCGTCATGAGAAATGTGAGGACGAGCAGGCTCACATAGAGCAGCGCCCACATCGCTGCCGGAAGATTCGACTCCCCAGATAGCAGCCGCTGCTGCCCAAACTTCGAGGCGTCCCGCAGCTCAGACTCCACAGCCCCGAGCGGGTCGCGCTGCGCGTCCCGCTGCAGCTCGATTGTGCTGAGATCCGACATCGTCTTCGCGAGCCAGGCGTTCGTGTTGCGATCGCCAGCCAGATCACCCTTGGCCGATGCAGACCAGGAGTCGGATGCAACCGACCGCATGAGGCATACAAGATCCCGCTGCACGGTCGGGCGACCGGCATCCGGCAGTGCCACTGAGGATTGGAACGCCGCCGAGTACGCGATTGCCTCCTGATTCGCGACGTCAGACGTTGCGTTGAAATGATCGACGGAGGCGAGCATAAGCACGCCAATGAGAAATGCGGCGGCGCCGCCAAGGAATCCCAGGACGCCAGATGCGCCATCGGAGACGAGGGAGCCATCACGCTTCTCTGTCATTCCGCGCGCTGCCTCGAGTTTGCCAATCAGCACGGCGGCCGACCAGCCGAGGCCGAACGTCAAAATGAGGGCGACGATGGGCTGCGCGAAGGAAGTCAGCAGGGGCATTTCACGCATCCACTCAAGGGAGTCGGCCTTCACGGTGGGCGATCGCATGCAGTTCGAGTCTGGTGCGAGCAGGCAGGACTACTTCCGGGTACTTCTCGCAAACCCGATCGAGACAAGGCTTGACGGTGCTAGGCGCGATCGTCATCCGGCGAGCGCCCATCTGGTTGACAACCTCTGCGGCGCTCATGGAGCCGCCAAGGTCAAGGCCCGCGATCGCGCAGTCACACTCGTGCAAGCGCGCCGGTTGGACGCCATTGAAGACTGAAACACCTGCGTAGACGATCGCTGCACCGCCTCACGCCGCACGGAGTCGGGAGCCGACGACGTCAACCAACAGTAAGTGATCGTCGACGATGACGAACTTCGGACCCAAACAATCTGATCGACAGAAAAGCGAAGAGCAGCCTCGCCCATCACACCTCCCCATCCTCGAATCGAGGAATGGTAACACAGTTGTCACCATTGGTGACTTTCTTGTGTCCACGGCATTTCACCCACGGAACACCCGCAGCGCAGCCTTTGACCAGGTCGCGCAGACCGATCGGTGATTGCGACTGCGCCTACCCGTGCACATTCGTCCACGATAAGTACAAGCACGCGGTCGAATGCCGCGTCATTCAGTTCGTCAATGCTGCCTTTGTCACGAGTTGCGGCCTCGAACGCCCGATCGGTCACGTGGCGCAACCACTGTCGTCGAGACTTCAGATGGGCCGGTGCGCTGCCGAAGTCGAAGACAGATGCATCAAGGACGAGGCTCTCCACCGATCGATAGTGAACGAGTAACTCCGTGCTTCCGAGACCCAACTCGGTGAATACGGTCAGGATGGGTGACTGCATGGTCGCCAGCGGCTCGGAGTCTGCGAGGGACTCAGCCGCGAGAAGCTGGGAGCAGGTGACGGCGAGGTGATCATGCATGCCCGACCGGAGACCGCGCACGAGTGCGAGGAGTCATTGGCGTGCATCATCCGGAAGTACACCTGCTCGATCGAATCCCTCCACTTCACGACGGCTGCGTTCGCTGCTGACAGGACGCCGGTACGACCCTTGAAGTGTCGGGAGACGGCCGTGTGATGAAGCCAATGGCGTCGCCACAGGCTCGTCGTCGGATCATCCGGCTTACCCAAAAACTGCGAGCAAAGCGCCAGGCGGGCGCGCCGTTGCTGACGCGTCTTCGCCGGGACCCCCCAGATGAGAGGGTCCAAGCAACATCTGCTTGACCCCGTGCTTCGCCTAGCCTCACTACCGTGACAACTGCCGGAAAGAAGCGATCTCCATGATCAGCATGGCCGAGGGTGAGTCACGTAGGTGGGACAACGGCATTCTCGCGTTCACGGTCAGGCGGCTGCGCGACACGGGTTGGAAGGAGTTCCGACTTGAAGTCACCGACAGCACGGATCCGGTGACGGGA
>JAULZL010000449.1:0-767 GCA_032117355.1 Candidatus Nanopelagicales bacterium | reverse complement strand
CAGCTCCCTTGTTCTCTTCCTCCTCCCCTCCGAGCCTCCAAGCCAGTGACGCTCCCCGAGACAGTTCGGGCAGCAACTTGGGTTCCCGAATCTGCGTTGAGAACCGATCGACGCTGTCCTTCATCGGGGGGTTCGAGGAGTACGACTCGGCCGACCCGGATGGAGCCATACCTCCGGGTGCCGTGATCTGCGCGGAAGGCACGCGTCTGGTCGGAGCCGACGTCACCGGCAGTTTGGTCTTCTCGGACAAGAGCAGGGGCTACATCGTCCGGCATGACTACAACGTCGTCAACCCATGGATGGGTAAGCCGTACATCACATTCTTTCAGGACAATAATTCTTACGACCCCCTCAAGAAGATCGTGGTGGGCTTCAAATGCGTACGTGACACCGGCATGGCCGAGGGTGAGTCACGTAGGTGGGACAACGGCATTCTCGCGTTCACGGTCAGGCGTCAGGGTGACACGGGATGGAAGGAGTTCCGACTTGAAGTCACCGACAGCACGGATCCGGTGACGGGAAGCGACCGGACTGCCCGGAACTGCACGCAAGGCGACTACCCCTGAAACCGGCCGATAACTCAAGATCCATTCCGATGAAGGAGCCTTCCATGTCGCATCGCCTCGCAACCTACGGCAGCGTGGGCATCTGTTGCATTGCCCTGCTGGGATCGGGCTGTGCCACCGAGGTGAACCGGGCGGCGGCGGGCATTCCATCAGCGTCGGGCGAGAGCGTTTCGACGTCTACCTCAATGAGCCCGGCGCAGG
>JAULZL010000448.1:10601-22738 GCA_032117355.1 Candidatus Nanopelagicales bacterium | reverse complement strand
GATTTTCCGGAGTCGGCCGACGCCGGAACGGAGGTGAGCAGGAGAGCCGCGGCGGCTACTGCAGCCAAGGTGACCAGTCGCGCGCGAACCTTCATGAAGCCCTCCAAGCTGAGACGAATTGCAAAAAGGTACACCAGCCCATCACAACGTGCAGCGTCCAGAGTAGGGAGAGCCTGGGCCGTCTGATCCGCTGCGGGCGTCTTGGCACCGCAGGACCAGAATGTGACCATGGCCGTGAATCTGAGCATCGTGACGGCGAACGTCAATGGGATCCGCGCGGCAGAGCGCCGTGGCGGACTTGACTGGCTGGGCGCCGCAAACGCTGACGTCATCTGCCTGCAGGAGGTGAGGGCGACCCACGAGCAGTTGCACGAGGCACTGCGCGAGTCGCCCCTCGCTGGCTACTTCGTCGCTCATGTTCCTGCGCCCGAACTCGGTCGCGCCGGAGGTGCCGGAAGGCACCGCTGAAGATTCAGAAGGCAAGAACGATGCCCGGTAGGTCCATGTCGTACGTCGATAAGGTGCACTCAAGCACTTGCTGCACAGAGCCGTCTTCAGACGTGACCGCAGCATCGAGAGGGGTCACGTCGAGCTCGTCGGCGACGATCGGACGAACTCTTCGCTCGTGATAGCCGGGATGACCACGTCGACGGTTCCCGCTTGGACTGCACTTCTGAACGGCGACCCATGTTCCCGAGTGAACGCCCGACGGCGCCCGGGGACCGGATCCAAGGCCGCGGGGGGCTCGCAACTGAGCACCACTGACCGCGCCTGAGTGCTGCTGAATTTCACTGTCCGGGGGTACTCTTGCTCCAACAACTCAAGTACGGCCATGGGCGTTCGGAGCCCTCTTCAAGTCCCGTCACTCACCCCACCGAAACGCGCAATTCCTAGGGGGATGGGGGGCCACCTGCCCCCCAATTTCTCACCGAAGCCCCCAAAATCTGCTGCCTGCCCCCCAATTTCAGGTGCTCAGCCTCTTTTTGGGGGGCGGTCTGGTGCCGGTTGACGCGATCCTTGGCCCCCGGACCTTGCTCGGCATACCCGCCGAGAGGAACTCACCGTGGCTTGGATCGAGCAGCGCAGCAAGCAATTCCGCGTCTATGAGCGGACGGTCGACGGCCACAAGGCCTACGAGCCCTTCGCAACGCGCGAGGACGCCGCGCTGTTCATCCAGTTCGCCGCCCTCCGCGGCTGGGACGCAGCCATCGCAGCCGTGCGCCAGCCCTGCCCCGCCGAGGACGTCGTCCCACCCGCGACCTCACCCGCACCCGCGCCCACGACCGAACGCCTGCCGGCGACCGGTACTGCGGCCGCGACTCCGCTCGGCACGGCGACCGCCCCTGCGGCCGCCACGATGGGCGGGAGCACGGATCACGGTCAGCTCCGATCCCGGATGCACGCTCGCGCGCCCGAAGGGCTGCAGGCCGCCGGGATCACAGTCGGCGCCCTGGTTCGGCTGCACATCTCCGGACTCGTCGGCGTGGAGCACGACACGGCCGACCAGTACCGGGCGTACGTGCGCGACTACGTCGACCCGTTCTTCGGCGACCTCGATGCCGGCTACGTCATCGCCAAGCCCCACCCGGACGGCGAGGGTACCTGCGCGACGCCAGTGACCGAATGGCGTGCGTGGCTGGCGGAGCAGCCAGCCGTCACGCGCAAGGGCCCGCACGCGACCCGGACCCTGTCGGGCAAGACGAAGCACAACTTCATGGGCACGGTCTCCGCCGCGTACAACACGGCCATGGCAAGCGACTTCCGACAGCTGGTGAGCCGCAATCCATTCCGCGGCGGCGCGCGCGGCATCAAGGGCCAGGACACGACCGAGCGGACGTACCTGACCGCCGAGCAGGTGCGTGCCATGCACGACGCGCTCCTGCCGGGCTACCGGCTCCTGTTCATGTTCCTCGTCCTGACCGGCCTGCGATGGGCAGAGGCGTCCTGCCTGCGCGTGAAGGACGTGTGCCTCGAGCCCACGACCGGCCGGCCCCACCTGGACGTGAAGGTCGGGCTGAAGCGGTTGAAGGGCGGAGGCTGGGTGCTCGGCCGGCTGAAGAGCCGGGCCGCCCGACGCCGGCTCACCCTGCCCGCATCCCTCGTAGAGCCGATGCGCGCACTCCTCGAAGGCAAGCAGCCCGAGGACCTGGCCTTCACCAGCGTCGGCGGCAAGCCCCTGCACCACAGCAACTTCTGCCGCGAGCTCACCCGCGCAGCCCGTCGCGCAACCCTCGCGGGCCATCAGGTTCCGGACTTCACTCCGCATGCCTTGCGGCACACGTGCGCCACCTGGCTGCTCACCTCGGGCCGCACCCTGTACCAGGTGAGCAAGCAACTCGGCCACGAGTCCGAAGCGACGACCGGCCGCTACTACGGTCACGTCCTGGCCGAGAACCGAGACGAGAATGCCGACACGCTCGACGTCGCGCTGGCGGCCACTGGCTCCCGGCCGAGCTGGACCGCACGTCCGTCACCTTGTCCGCCGCTGACCTGCTGCTACCCGAGATGTGCCTGACAAGCATCGATACAGCTGAGGCCAGGGCCGCCTGAAACTCTGGATGCATGAAATCGTGGGGCTGGCTGGCAACAGTCCCACACCGTTTGGGGCCGCCGGCTACCGGCGGCGCCTGGCCTCCACCCCGGAAGCTTGCCCCCGCATGCCGGGGCGCCTGTGCATTGCTTTGGTGTCGCTTGCGCAGGCAGAGAAGACCGGACGGTGCTGCGAAGGACAAACGTAACCGGCACCTATTCTCCTACCAAGGCAGCCGACGCAATCGGCTGCTCCCGCTACTGACTGCGCGATCAAGTCACCGCCCGGACCGTGCCGAACGGCAGATGGGGAATCCGCAAGGGGGTGTTCTTCACTGCCGACCAGCTCTCTGAGATCGTCGCTTCACGCGTCCAGGCGGTTCAAGCCAAACCCGCGGCCCGGAGTGCCAGATCCGGGCTGGAGCCTTCGCCAGAGCAGCATGAACAGGCCACTGACCTGGCCCTGCCGGAGGAGTTCACATCCTTGAGGAGCGTCCGCAGGTAGCGCCGGCGGGGCCCCTGCGTCAATAGCGGCGTCATTTCACGGTCACATAAGTTGGCCCGGACTCAGCCAGAGCGCCACAACGGACTGACAATCAGATCGAAAGCAATCCCGACTCCCTTATGGAAAGCGCGGGGGCGCGGCACCAGTCGGCAGGGAGCCCACCCTCGCGCCCGGCTGCGACGTGGCTGGACGCCTCGGGGCGCTAATCGGATCCGCGTTTCGGCGCCTACGGCACCTTTGCGGAGAGGCCGGGAGCCGGCATACCGTCCACTGCGACGCGGTTGGTGGCGACGAGGTGGGAGAGGCAATTCCCCGGTCGGTCAGTACAAGGACATCTTCTTGGGTCCCGCGTTGAGGCGAAGAGCTGGCCCGGGGCGGCCATGGCGCCCGCCCATACTGCAGGTGTGGTACGCGGGGACACCACGGGCGGTGGGGGGCGACGAGTGGCCAGTGCCCCTATCGTGACGTTCATGCGGGGACGGGCCGATCGGATGGCGGCGTGGCTAGGTCCGCGCGTGGCCCCGGTCGACGTGGCGATCGCGGGAGGCGTGTTCCTCGCCTGCCTATACCTGCCACGGGCAGGCTGGGCAGTCGAGCGGACCGCCGTTGTCGACCCCACCGAGCTGGCGGCGCGCGGGTGGGAGTCGATCGCGTTGGTCGTGCTGGCGTGCGTGCTGCTGGTGTGGCGTCGGCAGTGGCCGGCGGGCATCTGGCTGACCGTTCTGACACTAGCCGTCGCCGACACCCTGCTCACGCAGCTCCCGTCCCGCTGCCTTGCTGCGGTGATGGTGTCGGTCTACACCGTCGCTGTGCGCACCAACCGCCGGACGGCGGTGGTCGTGGCGGCAGTCACCGCGGGAGCAGTCATCATCCCCACGGTGTTCGTCATGGACGGATCGATCGGAAGCGACGCGACGTACGCCTTGGCGGCCCTCAGCGCGTTGGCCGCAGCGGTCGGCGACTCGGTGCGCAACCAGCGGGAGTCTGTCGCCTCGGCACTCGCGCGCGCCGAGGCAGCCGAGGCCTCGCGTGAGGAGTTGGCGCGACGTCGTGTCGCCGAGGAGCGGCTGCGCATCGCACGCGAGCTCCATGACGCGGTCGCCCATCACGTGTCGGTGATCAACGTCCAGGCCGGAGTCGCTGCGCACCTGGTCGAAGCCGACCCCCCGGCCGCCCGGGAGGCGCTTGTGCACGTGCGCACAGCGAGCCAGCAGGTGATCGAGGAGATGCGCGTTATGGTCGGTCTGCTGCGCACGGATGGGAATGCCCAACTCGTCGAGCCACCAACTCCGGGACTCACGGAGATTCCGGGACTGGTCGCCCGGATGCGCTCGGCCGGGCTCGACGTCGAGCTGGAAGACCATGTGGGCAACCGCGACCTGCCGACCACGACCGGACTGACGGCGTACCGCGTGATTCAGGAGGCGCTGACCAACGCGGGCAAGTACGGGACCGGGTCGGCCCGCGTGGTGCTCCTGGAGGAAGGGCAGACGCTGCACGTAGAGGTGAGCAATCCCGTCTCCTCACCTGCCGGAGCCGCCGGTCCCGGCCGCGCCCTCGACGGGGCCTCCGGGCACGGCCTGATCGGGATGCGCGAGCGCGTGGAGGCCACGGGGGGAACGCTCACCATCACCGAGGGCGAGGGGTTCCGCATCCGGGTCGACCTCCCCCTGGAGCGGGTCGGCCCATGATCCGCGTGCTTATCGCCGACGACCAGGCCCTCATCCGCGCCGGCTTCGCTGCTCTGATCAACTCTGCTCCCGACCTCGAGGTGGTGGGCGAGGCGATCGATGGGGCCGATGCCCTGCGCCGGTGCACAACCCTGATACCGGATGTCGTGTTGATGGACATTCGGATGCCAGGGCTCGACGGTCTGCAGGCGACCGAACAGATCAGCGCGAACCCGGATCTGGACGACGTGCACGTGCTGATCCTCACCACGTTCGAGGCCGACGAATACGTGGTCGCCGCCCTGCGCGCAGGGGCGGGTGGCTTCCTGGGCAAGGGTGTGGAGCCCACCGAACTGCTCGACGCGGTGCGGGTCGTGGCGGCGGGCGACGCCCTGCTGTCCCCGCGGGCCACCCGGGCGCTCATCGACCGGTTCCTGGCGCAGCCCTCCGAGGTCCTGTTGACGACGAGCCCGGCGGAGCTCGAGGTCCTGACCGATCGCGAGCGCGAGATCGTGGCGATGGTCGGTCAGGGGCTGAGCAACGACCAGATCGCCGAGAAGCTCTACCTCTCGCCGCTGACCGCCAAGACCCACGTGAACCGCGCCATGTCCAAACTCGGCGCGCGCGACCGCGCCCAATTGGTGGTCATCGCCTACCAGAGCGGACTGGTCCGTGCGGGCGATGCCTGAACCTGCCGCGCACTACTGCGGGCGCAGTACCTGAAGGAGCCTGCATCTGGCAGACGCGGACTCTGCACCCCGCCCGCGATTCTTGATCCATGGCCACTGGAGCCGCCGGTGGCAAGGACCGAGGAGAGATCGTGATCGAGGTTCGCAACCTGACCAAGAGGTACGGCGATGTCCCCGCTGTCGATGACATGAGCTTCACCGTCCAGCCGGGCATCGTCACCGGGTTCCTCGGGCCCAACGGCGCCGGGAAGTCCACGACAATGCGGATGATCCTGGGCCTGGACCGGCCGACCTCCGGGACGGCCATCATCAACGGCCGCCCGTACCTGGAGTCCGCGTGGCCGCTGGCGGAGATAGGCGCCCTGTTGGAGGCCCGGGCGATAGACAAGGGCCGCTCGGCGCGCAACCACCTTCTGGCCCTCGGGGCGACGATCGGGGTGGGCTCCGCACGCGTCGACCACCTGCTCGAACTCGTCGGTCTAGCCGAAGTCGGCAGCACGAGTGCCGGGGGGTTCTCACTGGGCATGGGCCAGCGCCTGGGCATCGCCACCGCCCTGCTGGGCGATCCGCAGACCGTCATGCTCGACGAGCCGGTCAACGGCTTGGACCCCGACGGCATCAGGTGGATCCGCACCCTGCTGGGCGAGCTCGCCGACGAGGGCCGGACCGTGTTCGTGTCCTCTCACCTCATGAGCGAGATGGAGATGACCGCCGAGCACCTGATCGTGGTCGGCCGCGGGCGGGTGCTGGCGGACATGGCCATGGCGGACTTCATCGCGGCCTCGTCGCAGAACACTGTTCGGGTCTCGTCCCCCGACGCCGGGCGACTGCACAACCTGCTCGCCGGCCCTGGGGTCACGGTGTCGTCCAACGATCCCGGGCACCTGGAGATCTCGGGTATGCCAGCCGCACAGGTCGGCGAGATCGCTGCCAGCGAGGGGCTCGTGCTGCACGAACTCGTCGATGTCGCGCCCTCCCTCGAGGAGGCCTTCATGAAACTGACCAGCGACGCCGTGGAGCACCACGGCTCGACCGAGACGAACGGAATGAGGGCCGCCTGATGAGCGCCGAGACCCTGAACCCGCCAGACATCCGCACCTCCGCGGTCGCGGCGGCCCGGACGACGACCCCTCGGGTGATCCGCAGTGAGTGGGTCAAGCTGCGCACCCTGCGCTCCACGTGGTTGACGATCGGGGGGATGCTGTTCGCGCTGACCGCTTTCGGCCTCATCTCCGCCCTCACCGCGAGCGGGCAGGTCGACGCGACTGCGGGGCAGGGACGCCCGCCTGGGTTCATCGGGACCGACCCCGTCTCGACGGTCCTCGCCGGCGCCACCTTCGCGGTGCTGATCGTGGCCGTGCTCGGGGCGATCATCGGGGCCCGCGAGTACTCCACGGGGATGATTCGCACGACGCTGGCTGCGGTCCCCAAGCGGCTTCCAGTCCTGTGGGGCAAACTCACGACGTTCGTGGTCCTAATTGCTCCTGTCGCCCTCGTCGGAGTCTTGGTCTCGTTCTTCGGGGGCATGGCCATCCTCGACGCGGGAGGCGCTGCGACCGTCGCCTGGTCCGACGACGGCGTGGCCGGGGCCGTCCTCGGGATGGCCGCCTACCTGGTCGGGCTAGGTGTCATCGGGCTGGGCATGGGCATCCTGCTACGCAGCACGGCCGGCGGGATCGGCACCGTACTCGGGGCGGTTCTGTTCGTGCCGACCCTGGCCTCCGCACTGCTGCCCGACAGCTGGGACGACATCCTGAAGTACCTGCCCTCCAACGCCGGGCAGTCCTTCACGTCCCTCAATCCCAGCGACACCCTGCTCAGCCCCGGAGTGGGCATGGCGGTCTTCGCCGCCTGGGTGCTGCTCACCATCGTCGGCGCCGTCGTCGCCCTCAAGCACCGCGACGCATAGGGGCCCGGGATGCGACGAAGAACTAGGATCGTTCTGGCTGCAGCACTCATCGCGGTCCTCGGGGCACTCGCTATCGGCGAAGGCATGGCGCGGGCATCTCTCTATGCGAGGCTTGCAGCATCGGCGCCCGATGGAATCGCCGTAGCTCCCGTCGGGATCGTGCTCTGGGGGCTTGCGGCCGGGTCGATGCCGGTGACCCTCACGGTAGGCGCAGACGCAATGACCACAGCCATCGCCGAGAACGTGCCAGAAGGACGGGACGCCCAAGTCCTGGGCATCCGCATAGATGACTACATCTACGTCGATCTGATGCTCGCGACTCCAATCGGGGACGTGCCGTTCGAGGTAGCGGTACTCCCAACGGTCAGCGATGGAGCCTTGACGACTCAAGTCGTATCCCTGACTGCCAACGGGTTCGAGCTTCCCGTATCGCTAGTGGAGGGCCTCTCCGTCTCACCCGGGTCGGGGCTGGTCGACTCAAGATGCCTCACTCTTCGGGACGCACGCGTCGAAGGCGACACCGTGGTGCTGTCCGCGGACGCGGCAACCGGCTGCGAGTGACCTGCTTGCGGCC
Source organism: Candidatus Nanopelagicales bacterium (assembly GCA_032117355.1). Classification (GTDB taxonomy): domain Bacteria; phylum Actinomycetota; class Actinomycetes; order S36-B12; family S36-B12; genus REEB460. Next base: position 14,862 of record JAULZL010000448.1, on the reverse strand, counting down.
GGCATCGACGTCGTGGCGCTCCATCCACCGGGCCCGGGCGCTCATCGAGTCGGCGGCGCGTGACATCAAATGCGACGCCGAAGGGCAGTCCCTGCAATCGCACGCCGACCACCTCCCGTTTCGGGTCCCCGGGCCGGACCCGTCGGCCTTCCTTTGCAACCGGCGCTGTCGGTGCTTTCAGCTCCTGATCGCCCGGCTGGCCGGTGTCCGCCGGATCGAGTACCTTCGCCCAGCGCCCGTGAGCGGCCTGGCGCGCCATCCCGGCGGCGCGACCGATGGTGCCCCAGGAGTCGCCTCGCATGCGCGCTCCGGCGACTGCATCGTCGAGGCCCTCGTCGATCCGCTCTGTAAGGGCCCTCCACAACTCGATTCGCTCAAGCGGCCCGGCCACCAAGATCACCTCGTTCATCGCGTCGATCGCGCTCGCGAGGCCGTCGATGGCTGTCAGGTGTTCCTGACAGATGTCAGGAACACCTGACAACTGCGCCTCGGTCATGGCTAGCTCACCTCCACCCGGGCCAGCCGTCCGCGGGCGCCGTCGCATGGGTACGGCTTGAGGTCTGCGGCCGGGATGCTCAATCGGTGCCTTCGCCGGCGTCCGAATGCCCGGCCAGATCGGCGACCTCCTTGATCGTCGCCACACGGTCGAGCAGCCACCTGCCTGCGCTTGCCACGCTTTGGCAGCGTGCAGTCGGGAATCCGTGCCGGCGAACAAGTTCATCGGCGGTGCGACAGGTTACGCCCCAGCGCTCGGACAGGTCATCTATCGCGTCGTTACAAGTGGTCACGCGCGCAGACCGTTACGGGGTCTCTCTTCGGCGCATACAACCTCTACACTTCGCCGTCCGTCCATGGCCATCGTCAAGCGTGGTTGAGCGTTCCCACTTGAATCGGGCCGAGGAACGCCCCTTCGTACGCTCGCCCTCGCATCCCGATCTGACGCCACCCCTGCAGTGCCGTGCGCCGGACGTGCGGTGCTCTCAGTTGAGGATCGTCCAGAACGCCATGTCGGCGTCGTAACGGTTCCAGTCGCTGAGGGGTTGGCTGCGCAGAGTGCGTCAATGCGGGTGCCCGCCTTACGGCCGCGCTCGCGGACGAGCTCGGGCTGGACCATCGCCCAGAGGCCCCGGCCGAAGGGCCGTGGGGGCCAGCAACTGAGCAACACTGGCCGCGCCTGAGAGCTGCTGAGTGTCACTGCCTAGGGCTACTCTTTTCCTCACAACTCAAGTACGGCCATGGGCGTTCGGGGTCCTCTTCAAGTCCCGTCACTCACCCCGACGCTTTCCCTCGTATATATAAGTGAAACAGGGGCATCTGCCCCCTCGTTCGGGTTTCTTGCCCCCTCGCGGGGGGCAAGAAGCGCCTCCTTGCGGGATTCGCTCACCCCCCGACCGTGCTCGGTATCGCATACCGAGAGGACCCGCCCATGGCCTGGATCGAGCACCGCCGCTCCCAGTACCGCGTCTACGAGCGCGCAGCCGACGGCCGCAAGGCCTACGAGCCGTTCGCCACCCGCGAGGACGCCGAGCTGTTCATCGCCTTCGTCGCACGGGCAAGCCGCTGATTCACGGCAACTTCTGCCGCGAGCTCGCCCGCGGCATCGCCCAGGCCCGGCAGGCCGGGGCCAGCGTCCCGGACTTCAGGCCGCACAACCTGCGGCATACCTGCGCCACGTGGCTGCTCTCCTCGGGCCGGACCCGGTTCCAGGTGAGTCAGCACCTGGGCCACGAGTCCGAGGCGACGACCGGCCGATACTACGGCCACCTCTTGGATGAGAACCGGGACGGCAACGCGGACGCCCTGGACGCCGCTCTCGGGGACGACTGGCACCTCGCAGGGTTCTCCGACGAGGCCGTGCCCACCCTGGACGCAGACTTGGCACTGCCCGAGTTGGACGACGCGGAACTGGAGCGGTTTGCGGACGAGGCCGCCTGACCCGACGGGTCGCCCGGGGCCGGCGTATCCCTGTCCGGTTCCTAACGGCCAGAAGCCTCGCGGCCCCGGGCGCTTCGCAGCCCGGCGAACTCCGTCGGCACCTCGACGACGCGGACCGTGGAGGCTGCGGGGCGCACGGCTGAGGGTCGCGCGCGAGCCGCACGCTGGCGGCTGGCCAGGATCTCGGCAAGGTGCTCCGACATGAAGGACACGCCCTTGCGGCTGCCCCAGCGGCCGTGCGGCACAGTCCCCGCGGTCACCTGGTCCCGCAGCCAGGAGTACGAGCAACCCAGCACCTCAGCTGCCTGCCTCATGTCATAGGTAAGCGACGAATGGTCCATCCCCGGCACCGTCGGCGCGGAAGGCAGGACGTCAAGCAACCACCGGCAATCCGCGTGAGGCCACCGACGCCGACGATCCCGGGCGGAGTCAGTGGCTGCGTTGCGCAACTGCAGGACGCGCGCGGGCCTGGGACCGCCCAACAGGGTGCTCGTCGACGATCATGTACGCGGTGGTGCAACCTCCATGTGGACCCACCATTACCCCAATCTTGGGCAACGGGTGGGAACTCACCGCTGTAACCTGCACTGAATTCGGGTCTGCCCCCGGTTTGGTTGACACTCGGGGTTGGAGGTTCTCAGGCCGCTTCTGTGGCCTGGTAGATCATCTCAAACTCGACTGGCGTGAGCTTGCCCAGGGCGCGCTGGCGACGGCGGCGGTTGTACTTGGTCTCGATCCAGACCACGATCGCCAGCCGGAGTTCCTCGCGACTGGTCCAGCGCCGAGTGTCGAGAACGTTCCTCTGCAGCAGCGAGAAGAACGACTCCATCGCCGCATTGTCGCCGGACGAAGCCACGCGCCCCATCGACCCTTTCAAGCCGTTGTTCTTCAACAATCGCACCACCTTCTTCGAGCGGAATTGACTGCCTCGGTCCGAGTGGACGATGGTGCCGTCCGATGATCGCAACGCGATCGCGTTGCGCAGCGCCGCCGCGGCCAACGAGGACTTCATGCGCGAGTCGATGGAATAGCCGACGATCTTGTTGGAATGGCAGTCCTTGACCGCGCACAGGTAGAGCTTGCCCTCGCGGGTGGGGTGCTCGGTGATGTCGGTCAGCCACACCTGGTTGGGCTCCGACGCAGTGAAGTCGTGCCGGACCCTGCCCTGGTCGTCGACCACGGCCAGCAGGTCGTCGTGGACGGCCGGACCAGGCCTGCCGGCCTTGGACTTCCTGCGGGCATGCGAGGCGAAGATTCCCGCGATCGAACACAGACGCCAGACCCGGTTCTCCGAAGCGGCAACCCCAGCGTCGGCGACCTCGTCGGCCAGGAACCGATAACCCAGTGAGGGATCGTCCTGATGAAGGTCGCGCAACTGGTCAATCAGGTGCGCGTCGTCCCAATCTCGTTGCGACACCGGTGATCGCAGCCACTTGTAGTACCCCTGGGTCGACAGCCCCAGCACCCTGCACGCCACCGCGACCGGCACCCTGATCGGGGCGCCGGCCGCGGCCATCTCACGGACGAGAGGGAACACTATTTTCCCGGCAAGTTCGCCTGCGACAGGTACGCCGCCGCCCGCCGCAGCACCTCATTCTCCTGCTCCAGCAGCCGATTCCGCTTCTTCAGCTCACGTACCTGCTCGGCGTCCTTGACCGTCAGGCCGGGACGGCTACCGTCCTCGATATCGGCCTTCTTCATCCAGTTCGACAAGCAGGTCTCGGAAATCCCGAACTCCTTCGCGATCTGCGTCAACGGCGCTTGGCCCTGACGGGCCACGGCCACGACATCGTCGCGGAACTCCTTCGGATACGGCTTCGGCATGATCGACATCCTTCCAGCGAGGACGAAACCTCACAGGTCAGGTGTCAACCAAACCCTGGGCAGACCCTTCCCCGAACTTCGGCAGCAACCTCTTGCGGCTGCGCTTCGGTCGGAATGGCTCAACTTGAAGCCCCTCATGTTCGCCACCATTCGGCGTTTGGTGTCCACAAGTGTGGGAAACCGGCCGATTCAGAGCTGATCGGCAGGCAGGATCGCTCTGATGGCTGCTACATCGCCGTCGGGCTCCCACAGAACGAGCCATTCTTCCTCGCGGATGACCCGTGAGATGGCGCGCACGCCGCCGCTGAACATGCGGCGGTAGGCACGAGGATCCATGGGCTCGGCCTCAACCCAGTCCAGGCACTCGTCAATACGGGCAGCGGTTTCCGGGTCGCGGTCGTACAACTCGTCCAGTTGCGCTGCTGCGGCCGGGTCGAGCTCAACCTTCACGGGCGCGGCCGGCGACCTACGCGCTGCTCAGGATGCGCGCGGGCGTACTCGA
>JAULZL010000448.1:524-10591 GCA_032117355.1 Candidatus Nanopelagicales bacterium | reverse complement strand
AGCTCCGACATGACAACCGCAGGCTCCAGAACGACCGTGCCGTCGGGCTCCTCGTGGACGAGGTACGGCCTGTCCGCCTGACCGACGGTCACTCGTCCACGAGGATCGGCCGTGACAAGGCGTGATGCTCCCATGAGTTCATTCCCTTCGTCCTTGTTGATTGTAGCGGGGAGACCCGCAGGGGGCAAGGGGGTGGGGCCCACATTCCCGCACCGGGGCAGTTTCCCACACCACGCCCACGCCATGGACACCAAACGCCGAATGGTTGTTCGCCATTCCGTCAGATTCCCGCTACGCACACCATGATCTCTAGGCAAAGGATCGCGAACCTTGCGACGACCTCAGGAACGTCCACCTTCTTCCCCTTGGCAGGGTTCGGCGGAAGGGTGCGACGGCTGATGGCGGATCCCGATGGTGTCGTGATGGGGTTGGCGGCGCTTTCGTGGCGTGTGGGCGGTTCGTTGGCACCAGTGCCGTGCCGGTAGGCAACGGTTGCTTGCCTAGACGTGTGCTCGCTCGTACGGTAGTCAGCAGTCGCAGACGGCGACGGAGGCCCGCGCATGGGAGCGAAGACACCGACCAAGCCGGTCGACGACACGGCGAAGGGGCGCGTTGCCCGAACCAAGGGAGTGTCGCTTCTCCCAGCGGAGTACGAGGACGCTTCCACGGTGGAGCAGCTCACCGGTGTCGGCTTCAGTGAGGTGTACCGGCGGTATTTCGCTCCTCAGATGAGGGCGGCCGCAGACCTGCTGCGCGAGGCGCAGGAGGCGGGCATGGAACTGCATCGAGGCGTCCTGCGGGACACCTGGGACGTTCACATGACCAGCGACGAGCTGGCGTCGGTGTACGCATCCGAATCCGAGCTCCTGCTCGGTGACTGACCGGTTCGACCCCAAGGCGTCGCGCTATTTCGCCCGGCTCGACCCCGAGCGGCCGATCTTCCAGGGGGACGTCTTCCGCGGTGGCTTCGGGGCGTTCTGGCGCCATCCCGAGGCAGTCAGGTCAGCCTTGGCCGGCTCGGCGCCGCCAGCCAGTCCACCCTTCCCCGGTCTGGACGAGTTGCGTCGCCATGTCCTGGTCAGAGGGCAGGGGTACGGGATTCTGCTGCCGCAGCCGTGCGAGTTCTCCGAGCAGGAGAAGGGCGCCCTCCACCCCTATCGGCTGGTGGCCCCGCTGTTCCCGCTCAACGCCCGGGCGGGCGTCGACCACGAGCTGGTCCGTGCCGGCCGTGTCGGGCACACCCTGTGGGTGCCCCGGTGGACCGGCCGAGGGCCACTGGACTACTTCGCGGACCTGCGGCTGACAGCGTCAGTCGACGCGGCATTCCTCACCCGCGACACCCGCGTGGCAGCACTGTCGCGGGCAGCGTGGCTGGCCATGGCCGACCGGCTCAGTCGGTATTTCATCGGGATCCCCGTGGACGTCAATGCGTTCTCGCTCGGGCAGGGCGGCTTGCACCCCGACTCGACCTGACCAGCGTGTATCCCACCCGCATACCGTGGCTGCCTGGGTGCTTGGGGCACCCGGCGGTGGGGGAACGCGTGGCTGGCCACTCCCTCAAGCCGTAGCCACAACCGTGCGTCCCGGACCAGTGAGGTCAGACGCGGCCAGTCAGGCTCCGGTCGCCGTGGGGATTCGTCATCAGGCCATCACACCTTGCCGCCAAACCCTCCTGGCCGACAGGGAACTCCTCTGCATCCGTCCTCAGCGTGCTCGCGTCGTCACTTGTCCCGTGCCATCAGCAGTCCCTAGGCGAGCGCCGCCACCCACGTCCGCACGAGAGCGTTGAACCGGTCCGGCTCCTCCCACATCGGGCAGTGGCCGCTGCTCTCAAATACGTGCAGATCCGCGTACGGCAGGCTTGACTCGAGCCACTCGGCCGCCGCCAGTTTGCCCACCTGCTCGTCCGATCCCCACACCAGCAGATGTTTGACGTCGAAGCCCGGAATATCTGGTCGGTAGTCCTGCACGGTCTGGTCAGCGAGGATCAAGGTGCCGGTGTTGGCTCCCGCCCGGCAGATGTCGTTGAGCAAGCGTGCAAGAGTGGCCTCATCCGGAGCAGTGTGGAACATGGTCGGCAGGAAGTCAGAGAGGAAGCCGCGCGCATCGTCCTGCATGGCAGAAAGGTAGTCGCGCAGTTCGGCATCGTCGGCGATACCGTACGGCCAGTCCGCCTGAATCAGGTCGGACGGACCCTGCGAAACGATCACGACTCCCGCAACCCGGGAGTCTTTTCCGAACTGACGTAGGTAGTCCCAGGCGACCAGGCTGCCCATCGACCAGCCGACGAGAACCACGTCTGCCAAGCCCAGGTCCTCGATCAGCGCGCGGACGTCGCGGGCGTACTGAGCGACGGTGTGTCCGCCCTCGACATACGGCGATGATCCGTGCCCGCGGAAGTCCAGGGCGATGACGCGATGATCATGCGCCAAGTCGGACACGTTTCGCTCGAAGAACGCAACCGACATCGCCACGCCATGCAGTAGTACAACGGGGCGGCCCGACCCCTCATCAACGTAGGAAATCGTGGCGCCGCTGGACAGTTCGCGGATGGGCATGGTTCCTCGCTCGCAGTGGGGGTGGGCACTGACGATAGCGTTACAGGATCAGGGCCTGCCTGCCGATCGCCATTTCTCCACCACAGGCACATCGGTCCGTCTCGACGAGGGAGAAGGGGACGTCAGCCGCAGCGCTCCGCTGAGGGAGAAGGGGAAGTCAGGCGATCGCGTTGTGAAGACCAGTTGGGCAGTGCGAGCACCACGCCCCGTTTCTCGGATCCAGATCGTCAATCGCGATACGTCTCATTGCCTTGCTGCTGACACGTGCGCGACGAGAAGGACCGTAGAGCCTCAAGTCAAATTGCCCGCGAAACCTGATCGGTGCCTCACGTAGGAATGCCCGCGAAAACGGGGTGGGTTCAGCTGGCTTTGACTCGGATGCCTTTGCGGATAGCGGGCAGGGCGCTGGGGAACGAGGCGAGGTAGAGCCGCTCGGTCTTGTCCTTGGCGAGTGTGAGGTTCATGACCTGTGGCCGCCGACGCCGTCAAGGCGACGTGGGTTCGCGAGGCCTGGAGCGGGTGCCAGGAGCTGCATGCAATGCCGCTCAGCTCAGCGTCAACGGATGCCGCACCTCCCGGATCATCCGGGATTCCCGCGGCGGAGGTTTCGGCAGATCGAATACGGCATCAGCGGCACCGCGGTATGTCCAGGCCAGCCAAGTTCTGGAATCGGGGGATTCAATGGTTCGCATCGTGATCGGCATCATCCTCTTTCTCATCGGCCTGGGCACGTTCCTGTCGTCCCAGTCCAGTCCTGATGGCGGGGTGATCTGGACCGGCGGGATGGTCCTCGGAGCGATCGTCGCCTTCAGCGGATTCCGAAGCCTGAGCCGTCGCTAGACCCGGTGGCCGGGATCACCGTGAACGAATACGCGACCTCCGCTGCCCGGGATCTTCGGGCTCTCGAGATGCTCGGGTCGTATCAGGTCAAGACAGCAGGCGGAATCATGATCGCCGACCAGAGGCGAATCCTCAACGGGTGGATCTACGCGAGCCATCTCTCGCTGCTGTTCCTGGCAGTCGAGCCGCTCAGGGCACTTTCCGCGCGGTTTCCCGGACTCATCGACGCGCGCTAATCCCGCCCTGATGCAGATCCACTGCGTCGGGCCCGACGTCGCCGCCGCGATCCTCATCGCCGCCGGCCGGCTGCGCTCAAGCGCCGCGTTCGCCGCCCTGGCACCACCACCACTGCGGGCCTGCCCGAACGCCCTGCCGTCGCCGTGCGCATCGCACCCCTGCAATCTCCGCCACGCCAGCCGACTGAGAACAGACCTACCCAGAAATCATGTCTGTCCGCTCCTACCCGCCCGGCTGCCAACGCGGTGGCTCCTCCGCGTCGTCCCGGTCGCCGTTGGGATCGGAGCGATCGAGCAGCCGACCCGCCAGATGAGATGCAAAGCCTGCTCCGGCCTCGGCAAAGACGTCGAAAGCGAACTCTGCTCCGAGGTCCCGCAGCTCCCGCGCATCGTCTGGATAGGTGGACGTCGCGGCAATGCGCCCGGTGAAGCCTCGGCCACGAAGTCCGCTCACAGCCGCGACGTTGGCCTCGTGAGCCGACATGGTGAGAAGCACCCACTCAAGTCGCTCGACGAGTCCCTCCGCCCGCGACCAGAACTCGGGATCGGTTGCGTCTCCGACGACGACCTTTCGTCCCTGGGAGACGTTTCGTGCGACGACTGCTGCGTCGATGTCGACGCCGAGAACGCGACCGGGATAGTCGGAGTGCACGGCGTCGTAGGCACGGGAGCCCATCCGACCGAGCCCGAACACGATGATGTCGACGTCATGCACGTGGAGGTCCTCGTCCCCTGGCAGACGACGCTTGCGCTCTAGGATCTTGAGTCGAGACCGCCACTTGGCGTAAAGGGCGTCGCCGCGCTCGGCGACGGGGGCGGAGAATGCGAATGAAGCCGCGATGACCACTGCGAGGATGGCGACCCACTCGCTGGGGAGCCAGCCGGCGGCCGCGGCAGCCACGACGACGATGAGCCCGAACTCGCTGTAGTTGGTCAGATCCAGGCTGGCCTGCCACGAGGTGCGGGCCCGCACGAAGCGCCGGGAGAAGAGCACGAGGTACAAGGCGGTCTTCAGCGGGAGGGCGAGCACCAGCACTACGGCAACCAGCAGCCCGTGACCATCTGGTAACGCACTCATGCCCACGCTGAGGAAGAAGGCAACGAGGAAGAGGTCCTTCAGCCCCAGCATCGACTTGCTGAGCTCGTCGGCCTTTCCGCCGCCAGCGAGAATCATGCCCACAGCAAGGGCACCGACCCCGCCCTTGATGCCGGTTGACTCGAACAGCGTGCTGGTGACGAGCGCGGCAGCAACCCCAAACAACAGGAGTAACTCTCCGTGCCCGCTGCGGTTCATGATTTCGCGTAGCAACGGTCGCGCAGGGACCAGAAGCAGCAGGAGCAGCGCCCACGCGCTGGGCCAGTCCTGCGCTGTCGCCGCGAGGACGGCAACAGCGACGATGTCCTGCAGCACTAGGACACCGATGGCCAGACGCCCATGGCGGCTCAATCCGGCACCACGATCCTCCAGCACCTTGACCGCGAACACGGTGCTGGAGAACGACAGGGCCAGGCCGAGGAGAAGCGCCGCGCGGGGGTCAAGGCCAGCGAACGGGCCAATCTGCGCGTAGGCGAGTATCCACACAATGGCGGAGAACCCCGCCGATGCGAGCAGGATCTCAGCGACGCCGACGACGCACACCTCGGGCCGGATCAGTTCCCGGATGCTCAGCTTCAGTCCGATGGTGAACAGCAGCAGGATGACGCCGACGTCGGCCACCTGTTGCAGGACCGCACCGCCCTGAACTCCGAGTTCGTGCAGCACGAACCCAGCCCCCAGGTATCCCACCAGCGGGGGAAGCCCCAATGTGCGCGCAAGCAGTCCCGCGAGGAACGCGATGGCGATCCACGCCGGATCGGACAGCGTGACCTCCCAGCCCTCACTCATGAGTCACCTTCGTGTCGCGCGCGCCGGCTGCAACTCGGTGGCTACGGAAGCGGGCACTAATCCACTTCTCGACCCCGACGACGAGAAACACCGCTGCTCCGAGGGTCGTCACCAAGAGCCAGTCACTTGCAGGCAAGGAGGCCGTCTGGAATGCGACGTTCATGAATGGCATATACGTGAGTGCGACCTGGAGCGCGATCATGATGCCCACCCCCAGCAGAAGGAGCCGATTGGTGAAGAGTCCCACGCTGGCGACGGACTTGTCGAGGGCGCGGCAGTTGAACAGGTAGCCGATCTCCATTGCGACGAACGCGTTCACAGCGACCGTTCGGGCCTGCTCGAGGGTGGCGCCGGCGCCGAGAGCAATCTCGTAGGTCCCGAACGCCCCCGCGAGCATCAGCGTGCCCACGATGACGGTGCGTCGGACCAGGACGCCCGTCAGGACGGGCTGCTTCGGGGGGCGTGGTGGGCGGGCCATGATGTCTGGCTCGGCTGGCTCGAAGGCCAACATCAGCCCGAGGGCGACCGCCGTGGTCATGTTGATCCACAGGATCTGGACCGGCAGGATCGGCAGGGCGACTCCGGCGACTACGGCGGCGAGCACGACGAGGCCTTCGCCAAGGTTGGTCGGGAGGGTCCAGGTGATGAACTTGGTCAGGTTGTCGAAGATTCCGCGGCCCTCCTCGACGGCAGCCTCGATCAAGGCGAAGTTGTCGTCCACGAGGACCATCGCAGACGCCTCCTTGGCGACCTCCGTTCCACCCTGCACCATGGCGATCCCGATGTCGGCCTTCTTCAGTGCGGGGGCGTCGTTGATGCCGTCGCCGGTCATCGCAACGACGTGACCGGCCCGCTGCAGGGCCTCGACCAAGCGCAGCTTCTGCTCCGCGGAAACCCGTGCGAACACGTCCACGTCCCGGATCGCGTCCGTCAGGCTGTCGAGATCGATGGCGGCCATCTGCTCGCCCGTCATCACGGTGGGGTCGCCGGAGTCGGCCCGAGCGAGGCCGATCTGCCGGGCGATGGCCTGCGCGGCCTTGGCGTGGTCCCCGGTGATCATCTTGACGGCGATCCCTGCGCGATGGCATGCGGCCACGGCCTGGATCGCCTCCGGTCGGGGTGGGTCCTCCATGGCCTGCAGGCCCAGAAACGTCAACGGAGCATCGGGCAGTTGCTCACCCTCGAAGGTCCAGTCCTTGGGAACCTGGGCCGAGGCGAAGGCAAGCACTCGAAGGGCTTGGACGCCGAAGTGGGCGAGACGCTCGTTCACTCCAGCGTGATCCAGGGGCTCCGGCTCCCTCTGGGAAGAGCACTGGTCGCTGCACAGTCGCAGGATCTCCTCCGGGGCGCCCTTGACCAGGACGGTGTTCGTGTTGGAGCCGGGCACCTGATGCAGGGTCGCCATGAACCTTCGGTTGGAACTGAAGGGAATGTCGTCGATGCGCGGCCACTGCGCTGCCCAGTAGACAGGATCGATGTCCTGGGTGACGGCGGCGGAGAACAGGGCGGCCTCGGTCGGATCGCCGCGCGTTGGCGTCCGTCAATCTAGGCGACGAGCGACGGCGCGCAGCCGGGATGCGAGTCTGCCCCTGACGCCTCCTCGACGCTGCTCGTGCCGGACGCCGGCGCGCTCATGGTTGGCGAAGTACGGGAGGAGGAGGTCCTCCATGCGATAGAGGCCGGGCTTGCGATCGACGACATGGCGGGCCGCGAACATCGCGCCGTTGCCGAAGGCCTCCCGCGAGATGGCCTCGTGTCGCAGGCGCACCGTCTGGGCAGGGAAGCCAAACAGGACCTCATGGACACCAATGATGCCCCCAGCCCGGATCATGTGGACAGCATCGTCGGGCATGTCGAGGGCGCGGGCGAGCCGAAGGGCAGTGCCGGACACCTCCGCCTTGTCACGGAAGTGCTCCTCCACGATCTGCACGTCGACGCCGGGCGAAATGCGCTGAAGTGTCTGGGCCGCGAGGAGCATGAAGTTGATTCCGAGGGTGATGTTCGGCGACCACAGCACCTGAGTCGTGCGCGCAAGCCGTTCAAGCTGGCGCTCCTTGGCCTCCGTGTAGCGGGAGATCGCCGAGACGATCGCGACACCGCGAGCCCCGGCCTCATCCCCGTAGTAGTCAATGCCAGTCTCGGATGAGAAGTCGATGATGACGTCAACCGGGAAACGGTCGAGGAGCTCACGGGCCGAGATCTGGACCGCGGAGTGTATGAGGCCCGGCTCGTTGGATTCCACGCCAAGGAACTCCGACACGGACCGGTGTTCGAGGGTGTCCGATCGTCGCAGTACCCACTCCAGACACATGCTGTCGTCGGTGAGCAGGAGTTTGGCGACATCGCGGCCGGTCCTGCCGAATCCGATGAGTCCCACCCGCAGGAGGCTCTCCGGGCGGGACTGATCTGCTCGGTGCAAGAGCCCAGCGACGTCATTTGGCCGGACCGATTCGCTTCCGGCGCGAAGGTGAAGTGGCGGCTCCAAGAGCGTGGGCAACGCCATCGTCACTCTCCCCCGATTTCACGGGCGAAGGAGTCGCCGAAGAGCGCGCGCGATCGCTGCTGGTGCCGATCCGCGGGTGCTGCGAGCGCCGCGAGCTCTCCGACGACAGCAGGAGCCTCACGATCATCTCCGGCCACCTGTGCCACGAAGTGGTGGACGCGGCGCGCGCGCTCGGTCATTCGGGCATCGTCGTCGCGAAGTCGGGTGGCGTCGTTGGACAGGCACGGCTGCCGGGTGACCGAATCGACGAAGGCACGCGTCGGCCCTTCGTCGACGGCATCGTTCTGCGCGAGACGCTCGTCCAAGTCGTCGAGAGCATGAGCGACTAAGGCCCACCACGAGGAATTCCGGTGGTCCTCGGCAGCAAGGATCTCCAGCGAGGAGTAGTAGGTGACGCTCATGGCGACCTCCCTGTGGTCGGGCCGGGGACCCGTGGCCGGCAGAGGGCTGCCGGGGTCCATCGACGTTCCCATCACTATCGCCCGTCACAGCACGCAATAGGCAAGATCCGTGCCCCAGGTCTGCCGCAGTCGTGTCGCAGTTGTGTCGCATCCCCGGGGCATTCCCACCACTAACGACCGGCACCAGCCTGGACGGGGTTGAATGGGGACATGGCAACCACGGGTAGCTTCACGCGGTCTGTGATGCTCGTGGAAGACGACGACGCCATCCGCCTCGTGCTGCGCACCAACCTCGAGGACGAGGGCTACCGGGTCGTCGAATCGGTCACCGCTGAGCAGGCCCTCGCGGAAATGATCGACGAACGCGTCGATGTCGTCCTCGTGGACCTCAGACTTCCGGGCATCCAGGGGCTCGACTTGATCCGGAGCCTGCGGGCGACGAGCCAGGTGCCGATCATCATCGTTACCGCCCAGACGGACAGCCACGACGTGGTCGCGGGCCTGGAGGCGGGAGCAGACGACTACGTCACCAAGCCCTTCGTGTCGAAGGAACTGATGGCTCGGATTCGCACCATCCTGCGCCGGGCGGGCACTCCCGAGGATGGGCCGCAGGCCCTTATCTGTGGGCCGGTCGAGCTGGACCCTGACACGGCAGAGGTCCGACGACATGGCCAACCGATAGCCGTCTCGAAGATCGAGTTCTACGTCCTCGCCGCGCTCATAGGTGCACGAGGCAAGGTTCTCAGCCGCGACCATCTGCTGCGAAAGGTGTGGGGGTACGGAAACGCCGGTGACGGCCGCGTCGTCGACAACCTCATCTACCGCCTGCGCAGCAAGATAGAGGATGACCCCGCGAACCCCGAGCTGCTGACCACTGTGCGTGGCTTCGGCTACCGCATGAAGGCCTGACGCGTGCGCTTGCGCCTGCGCACGCGCGTGGCTCTCTCGTTCGCCGCCCTGTCCCTCTTCGTCGCGGGGACAGTGTCGGTGACAACCTACGCCTTCGCGAGCTGGTACCTACTGGACCAACGGGAGACGGCCGCCCTCACTCGCGCGGCGCTGGACTCCAGGGCCGTCGGCGCCTACCTGGCGACAGGGGCCACACCGAGCGAGGCCCTCGACCAGATCCCATCAGTCGGAACTTCGCAGCCGATGATCAGGCTCGACAGCACCTGGTACACGGCGTCCGTCACCGTGCCGCCGGACGACCTTCCGACCGACCTGCTGGCCGTCGCCGAACCCAACGGTGCCCGGCAGCGCTTCAGCATCGCAGGGGACCCCTACTTCGCCGTCGCCGTGCCGATCGATAGCGGGATGTACGTGGAGGTGTTCCCGCTGCGCGACCTCGACAGGACGCTCACCTGGGGCGGCTGGACCCTCGTCGGACTGACGTTGCTGGCTGGCCTTTTCGGTGCGGCGATCGGAGCCACCGCCGTCGGTCGCATCCTGCGGCCCGTGCGACGCCTGGGTGCCGGTGCCCGCCAGATCGCTGGCGGCGAGCTCACCACCCGAATCGCCCTCGCCGGGGATCCGGACCTCGATCCGATTGCCTCGTCGTTCAACAACATGGCCGAGGCAGTTCAAGCTCGAATCGCACGGGAACGGCGGTTCAGCGCAAACGTCAGCCACGAACTGCGCTCGCCC
>JAULZL010000448.1:0-514 GCA_032117355.1 Candidatus Nanopelagicales bacterium | reverse complement strand
GTGCTCGGAACGGCCGAGCTACTCGAAGGCGGACGTGATCGCTTGCCCGAGCGAGAAGCCGGGCTGGTCACCGTGCTCGTGCAACAGGTCCAGCGGATGTCGCACATGCTCCTCGACCTGCTGGAGATCAGCCGTATCAGCGCCGACGACCCGCCCCAGTGGGAGTCCGCCGACCTCGCCGCCCTGTGCCGCGATGTGGCGGCCCAGCGCGGCGCCGACCCAAGGGTGGTGATCGGGGACGAGCCCGTCATCCGCACCGATGCGCGCCGCCTGGAGAGAATCGTCGGGAACCTCATCGACAACGCGCAGCAGCATGCCGGCGGCGTCGTACAGGTACTCATCCAGCAGGATCACGAGGCTGTTCGCATCCTGGTGGACGACGCCGGTCCCGGGATCGACGAGGGAATCCGCGAGCGGCTGTTCGAGCCGTTCACGCGCGGCGAGAGTCACGGCCACACCGATGGCGCGGGGCTGGGGCTGGCCATCGTCCGCGAGCAGGCGGACATCCTCGGAG
>JAULZL010000447.1:0-4648 GCA_032117355.1 Candidatus Nanopelagicales bacterium | reverse complement strand
GGGCTTTTGGGGCGCTTGCGGGGGCAACGGGTCCAGCGACAGTCAGGTCGATGTGTGTGAGAGCCGCACCGAGGGCGCGCGGCCTCCAGACCGAGCGTCTGCCTCAGTGCGAAAGGCAGCCAGGAGCTCTCGCGCACCGACGGCATCGTCGTAACCCTCGACGACCTGCCCAGGGCAGGAAGGCAGCCCGTGAAACCAGCCCGTGAAACCAATCACGCAAGACCGCCACACGCGGTACAAATGTCGAGTGATCCGGCGACTGGTGCTGCCCCGGCGAGCGCATCCCCGCGCTGGCCTGGCAGCAGTCGGTCTGGCGCTTTGCTGCACGGTGACGGGTGCACCCTCAGCCTCCGCTGCCACTGGCGATGTCAACGTCACTGCAACTCTGGGCGGCAACGGCAATGACATCGTCATGGGCCCACATGCATCGCTGTGGACAACGGCGGATTCGCCGAACACCATCAGCAGCGTCCCCGTTGGCGGTGGCTCGCCCAGCACGTTTCCGCTCTCGCGGGCGCCGTGGCTGACCGCGCTGACTCTCGGCCCAGACGGGAACGTCTGGGTCGGCCTCACGGATCGCACCACCATCGGCCAGGTGACGCCGAGCGGGAACCTCAATGAGTACCCGCTCCCCGCTGGCTTGGGGGTGTCATCACTGACGTCGGGGCCGGACGGGAACATCTGGTACGCAGACTTCCGCCGCAACATCGTCGGGTCGATGACCCCAACGGGTACCGTCCGCGCCGAGTTATCGACCTCGGGGCTCGAGACTTTGATGATCGCCAGTGGCCCCCCTGGCAGCAACAAGGTCTACGTGGCCTACAACTCCAATAGGTTCGGCATCGTCAGGACAACGGAGCGTGGGCGCCTGGACAACTACGTCCTACCGTCAGACGTCAGCCGACTCTGGCGGGTGACAACGGTCGGCCAGGAGGCGTGGTTCGTCACCGAGGGCCCTGCAGGCCGACGACTCCTGCGCCTCATCGGCGACACGACTACCGCCTTCAGTCCCCTTTCGAGTGGTGTCACCTGGCTGGTGCCGGCGACCGACGGCGGTGCCTGGGCATTGGACAACGTCACGAATGCAGCCATCAGGCTGGATGGTGCCGGCGCTGAAGTCGCCCGGTATCCCCTGGGCGAACGTCCGTACTCCGGCGCTATCGGCACCGATGGGAACCTGTGGATCCGGACGAGTACCCGTGTATTGCGGATGCTCACCGGGCAGGTGCCAACGATCCGAACTGCACCCGGCCTCGGGCCGACCTCCGGGGTTGGAGTCGGCACAACGGTCACTTCGACGTTCGGCGCATGGAACTACCTGCCAACGGCCTTCGCGTTCCAATGGCAGCGCTGCACGTCGAATGGCCCCGGCACGTGCGCTGACATTCCCGGCGCAACCGGCCAGTCGTACGTGACGACCCCCGCCGATAACAACGCCTCCCTGCGCTGCGGGGTCAACGCGTACAACCTCAACGGCCTGTCCGCTCCTTCCTACAGCGCCCTGCTCCAGGTTGGTGTCGGCGCAACCGGTTCCGGTCCCGGGTCGGGTTCCGGTTCCGGGTCGGGTTCCGGTTCTGGGTCGGCTTCAAGCAGTGGTGCCGGTGCCAGCACTCCGGCTACTGGACCCGATGCAGCAGTTGGCACCGGCGTCGTGGCGAGCCTTGATGGACCGACCCGACTGCGCCGCGGCGCACGCGGCACTTTCGAGGTCTCTCTGTCGGCTCCAAGCGCGACCGGACGCGTGACCTTCACCTTCACCCGTGGAACGCAGACAAGGACTGTCAGCGGTATCCCTGTCTCCAATGGCGACGCCAGCACCAGTTGGCGCGTCCCCCGTCGTTGGCCTCGCGGGAGCACCACCATCCGCGCGACCTACACGCCTGGCAGTGGCTCAGCCCTGAGCGCCGGCAACATGATCATGCGCACCGCCATCCGCTAGCGCCCTTGCCTCCGGCGTGCGTTCGAGGTGACGAGTTTGACTCCCGTCAGGCCGCGGGCGACGAGGTCGGCGATAGCCCCAATCGTGACCCTTTGCTGGCGCCAGCGGGAATGATCGGTCGTCGGCGAACACGAGAAGACTCTTAGTCCAGTCGTCGTCGGTTCGAGCCGACCCGCCCCACCCCAGCCTTCTGTGCCGAACCGCCCTACTCGGCCGGAGTTGACCCGCAGGTATGCCAGGAGAACCACTTTTGGTGGGTCTCGTCGCGTGCTGGACCCAGCATCCGTTCGCACTCATACTTCAGCCATGCCCGATTACTGCCTGCACGGCGAGGAATACGTGGCTGACCCCTATCCGGTGTTTCGCCGAATGGCCGAAGAATCTCCGGTGTGGCTGCAGGCATCGACCGGCCACGTCTATGTCTCTCGCTACGCTGATGTGCGCGAGGTGCTGCTCGATACCGATGACTTCAGCAACGACCGAGTGGCCGACCGACTCAGCCGAATCCCCGATAGCTTACCTGCGCAATGCCTGGCCGCGATCCTGCACGACCGGCTGGTCATGACCGACGGCGTCCGACATCGTGCGCTGCGCGGCCAGATGCGTGACTTCTTCACCGCGAGTCGGGTGCGCACCTACGAGCCGATGATCGGCGAGGTCATTGCCGAGCACATCGGTCAAATCACGTGGTCTGAGCCGGTGAACTTCCTTGAGCAGATCGCGTTGCCGATTCCGTCGGAGATCATCCTGCGCATCCTCGGATTCCCGCCTACCGACGTCTCTCGCCTGCGGCAATGGACGAGTGACTTCTACAACTGGCTGGCGACCAGCCCGGGAGGCATCGAGGAGCGCACCCAACAGGCGCTTGATGCCACCGAGCACATTCAGGACTACATCTCCGAGCGGCTGAACGATTCGCCCTCCGCGCCGAATTCAACGGTTCTTGGCTCACTGCTCGCCGCCCACGCTTCAGGAGGTCTGACCAAGGACGAGGTCGTCGCGAACCTCATCGGTTTGGTCAACGCCGCGCACGAGACGACGACAAGCCTGATGGCTAATGCGATGGTCCTCCTGATGCGCCACCCCGACCAACTCGCCCTTCTTCGTGCTGACCCGTCATTGATCCCGTCCACGGTGGCGGAGGTCGGTCGCCTGGAGAGCCCGGCGCAGATCATCAGCCGTGTAGCTACCCGAGATCAGGAGTTTCATGGCCTCTCGATTCATGCCGGCCAATTGGTAGCGGTCAACCTTGCGCAGGCCAACCGAGACCCCGAGGTCTACCCCAACCCTGACCGCTTCGACGTTACTCGCTCAGGTCCGACGCCCCTGACGTACGGCCATGGCGAACACTTCTGCGTCGGCACCGCGCTGGCGAAGTTGGAGGCGGAGGTGCTCCTTGCTCACCTGCTGCCGCGGATGTCGGGAGCCGTGATCGTGAACGAACCCATCGTGTGGCGTCCGACTCCGGCATTTCGATGCCCGCTCGAGTTGACGATCCAGTTCTCAGAGTCGTAGCCGCACAGGGGTGGGCTGCATGCGCTTGTCCAGCCTCTCCGACATCGATAGTGCTGCATGTCTTCGAATGCCACCCGACTGACGAGGATGTCTTGATGACGGCCTCCGTTCTCCGATTGATCAGCAGTGCTGCGTCTGCGGTGCTCCTGGTGATTCCGGCTGCGAGCAGCGCCCCTGCCGCCAACCAGGGAGGCACGACGACGAATGTGCTCTGCGCGGAGAACCGAAGCCTCTCGCGCATCAACAACATCCAGCCTGGACTTGACAATGGGGCCCTCGTTCAACGGGCACTCGCGCTGTCACTAACTCGGGGTGCCCGGTCATCGGCGTGACGTATACGCAGTCGACAGTCGTCGCCTTCAATCGCGATGCGAAGATCGACGTCCGGCGTGGCTCGATCGAGTTCTCTGTCTTGGCGATTGCCATCGCTGCTGGCCGGGGGTCTCGCCCTCGCTGCTCACGGTTTGATGGACCGACCGACCGAGGACCTCGACGCGTCCACGTCCCGGGCAGGCGACGTCTCGAAGGCATCCGAGGCATTTGCACATGCCGCTGACGATGTCGATTCTCGGACCTACCTTCGCGCCGATAGAGCTTGCTGCACGTAAGTTGCTGGCGCTCTTCGACCGGGCGATGCCGCGCGACTTCACCGATTTGTACATCCTCATCCAACGCTGGGATCGAGACGAGTTGATGAGCATGGCCCGAACGATCGACCGCGGCTTCGATGCGTCGGCCTTAACGACGGCCATGCGTCAACTCGACGGTTACCGCAACGAAGACATTCCGATTGACGTCGTCGAGTTGCCCGCACTTCGGTCGTACTACCAGGTAAGGGCAGAGTGCTTGGCCTCAGTTCGCTCGTCCCAATTCGAGGTCTGGTCCGTACGGGATCGCCTTGGGCTCGGATGGCAACATGTGGTTCACCGAAGCCACGGGGAACAGGATTGGGCGGATTACTGGAGGACCTCGCCGACACGGACGCGCTTCGGTCGGCGCTGGTGTTCGTGGCGTCGAATGCAGATGCGTCTCGTCAAACACGATGAACGACGACTTACCGCCGTCCTTGCTGACCGCACCCGACGTCGTCGGCTCAATCACCCCACCACCGGGCAGCAGGATCCGAGTACTGGTCGCCGCCCGGCGGCCCACGTCGATGCCCGGATAGGCGTCGAACGCGGCACCCTCAGCCAG
>JAULZL010000446.1:0-4635 GCA_032117355.1 Candidatus Nanopelagicales bacterium | reverse complement strand
CGCCGGAACCGCGGCACTCGTGACGTGATTCGGGACGAGTTCCTCGAGTCGATCGAACCACCAGAGCGACAGCGCCGTCAGGATGCGGCCCTTGTCGGGAATTGTCGATGGGAGCACCCAGTCGAACGCAGAGATGCGGTCACTGGCGATGAACAGCAGCCGGTTCTCTGGCGTTCGATAGAGATCCCGCACCTTGCCTGAGTAGATGTGCTCGTATCCCTCGGGCAGGTCGTACTCGGTGGTCATCGTCACAGGATGTCACCGGGCCGGTAGTTCGCCGCCTCGGGATGGGCCGCAGCGATAGCAGAGACCTGGGATGTGATCGATTCAACCTGATCGACGGCCCCACCAGTGAAGGACATCGGCTCAGCGATCAGCGCTCCCAGTTCCTCTCGAGTCAGGCCCAGGCGCTCATCGGCAGCCAGCCGATCCAGCAGATCGTTCTCCGCATCCAGGTGCTCGCGCATTCCGAGCGCTACCGCCACGGCATGCTCCTTGATGGCTTCGTGTGCCGTCTCGCGCCCAACGCCCTTGCGAACGGCAGCCATCAGCACCTTGGTCGTCGCCAGGAAGGGCAGGTACCGGTCTAGTTCCCGAGCGATCACCGCATCGAAGGCTCCGAAGTCACCGAGGACGGTCAGGAAGGTCTCGTACAGACCATCGATCGCGAAGAAGGAATCGGGTAGAGCGACCCTGCGCACCACCGAGCAGGAGACGTCCCCTTCATTCCATTGATTACCGGCAAGGTCGCTCACCATCGTCAGATATCCGCGTAGGAGAACGGCGAAGCCATTCACCCGTTCACAGGACCGTGTGTTCATCTTGTGCGGCATCGCGGACGATCCCACCTGCCCCGGACGAAATCCCTCAGTCACCAGGTCGTGGCCGGCCATCAGCCTGATGGTGGTCGCCAGGCTCGCTGGCGCCGATGCGGCTTGGGTAAGAGCTGACACCACGTCAAAGTCAAGGGACCTGGGATAGACCTGGCCCACGCTGGTGAGGACCTGCGTGAAACCCAGGTGGGCAGCAACTACTTCCTCGAGGGACGCAACCTTGGCGGCATCGCCAGCAAAGAGATCGAGCATGTCCTGCGCCGTACCGACCGGACCCTTGATCCCACGAAGTGGATACCTGTCGATCAGTTCACTGAGTCGGTGGTAGGCAACAAGCAACTCATCTGCAGCCGACGCAAAGCGCTTGCCCAGCGTCGTGGTCTGGGCCGGGACATTGTGTGACCTTCCCGTCAGCGCCGTCCGCGAGTAGGCCTCTGCAAGGGAGGCGAGTCGAGTCAGGGTCGCAACCATCTTTACTCGCACCAGGAGCATCGCCTCGCGTACCTGGAGTTGCTCGACGTTCTCCGTGAGATCGCGGGATGTCATACCCAGGTGAATCTGCTCATGCCCGGCAAGGAAGTTGAACTCCTCGATGCGGGCCTTTACGTCGTGCTTGGTGATCCGCTCTCGCGAGGCGATGGATGCGAGGTCAACGTCATTCATGCAAGCCTGATAGTCCGCGATCACTTCAGCGGTGATCGGCAGGCCCAGCCGCGACTGTGCCGCCATCACCGCAATCCAGAGTTGCCTCTCGAGGACGATCTTCGCCTTGGGCGACCAGATGTCGGCCATGGCTTGCGATGCGTACCGATCGGCAAGGACATTCGGGATCGAATGTGGATTCGCGTTCGCGAGGCTCACGTCGTCATCCTTCCACCGACCCCGCCGCCGACTCAGCGATGTCGCTTCGATGATGCGAGCCCTCGAGGTCGATTAGATCGACGGCCTCATACGCTCGGGAGCGAGCCGCAGCGAGGGTTTCGCCGGTAGCGGTCACCGAGAGCACTCGACCACCAGCCGAGATGGTCGCGCCTTCGTCGTCGAGTCGCGTGCCCGCGTGCAACACGTTCACTCCGGCAACCGACTGCGCCTGACGTAGGCCACGAATGACGTGACCGGTCTTCGGGTCCTCCGGGTAGCCCTGGGCGGCAATGACAACGGTGACCGCCGCGTGAGGCGACCATTCCAATGCGGGCAGGCTGGCCAGATCCCCGGTAGACGCGGCACGCAACAGAACACCGAGCGGAGTTCGAAGTCGAGCCAGCACCACCTGAGTCTCGGGGTCGCCGAATCTCGCATTGAACTCGATGACGCGGATCCCCCGACTGGTCAGTGCGAGCCCGGCGTAGAGGAGTCCGGTGAACGGCGTGCCGCGGCGGGCCATCGCATCGACCGTGGGCTGCAGGACCGTTCGGGTGACCTCATCGACGAGGTCCGCCGGTGCCCAGGGCAGTGGTGAGTACGCACCCATGCCTCCGGTGTTAGGGCCTTCGTCCCCGTCATCGGCCCGCTTGAAGTCCTGTGCAGGCTGGAGCGGGATGACGGTTGAGCCATCGGTGATTCCGAACAGCGACACCTCTGGGCCATCGAGGTATTCCTCGATCACGACGCGCGAGCCATCCCGGGCCAGGCACCGGCGGGCATGGTCTAGGGCTTGCTCATGGTCGGAGCTGACCACGACTCCCTTGCCAGCGGCTAGGCCGTCGTCCTTGACGACAAACGGCGGGCCGAACTCGGCCATTGCCTGCTCGACCTCATTCACCGTGGCGCACACCATGGCCCTTGCGGTTGGTACTCCCGCCTCAGCCATGACCTCCTTGGCGAAGGCCTTGCTTCCCTCGAGCTGCGCGGCAGCGGCAGATGGGCCAAAGCAGGCAAGGCCGCGGGCCCGGACGGCGTCTGCCGCTCCGTTGACGAGAGGCACCTCCGGCCCGATGACCACCAGATCGACGCCTTGGGCCTCAGCAAGATCAGCGATTGCACGTGAGTCGGTTACGTCGATCGGGTGGACAGCGACCTCGGTAGCGATACCCGCATTCCCCGGCGCGCAAGAGACGGAAGTGACGGCCGGATCAGCCAGCAGCCCGCGCACGAGTGCGTGCTCACGGGCACCTGACCCAACGACCAGCACCTTCACGCGCAAACCCTAGCCACCCAGCCCACTCCACCCTCTTAGCCGTTTGTCCCGGTATCCGCCGCAGATGACGGAATCAGGGCCCGATTGGGCCCTTTTCCGCCATCTGTCCCGGTATCCGCCACAAACGTCCGGGTGGGTATTTCAGGAGCCGGCGTAGTGCTTGTCCATCACGGTGAAGACCTCGTCCAGGATGGACAGGCCTTCCTTCGCCTCGGCATCGCTCACCGTGCACGGGGGAACCACATGCATGCGATTGAAATTGGTGAAGGGAAGCATTCCCCGCTTCTTGGCCTCGCCGACCAGTTCGGCCATTGCGGGCGACGTACCGCCATAGGGGGCCAGGGGCTCACGAGTCGCCCGATCGGTCACGAGGTCAAGTGCCCAGAAGACGCCCAGACCACGAGCCTCCCCGATGACGGGGTGCCGCTGCTGCAGGTCAGCAAGGCCAGGACCGAGGATGTCGCGTCCAATTCGGGCCGCGTTCTCGACGATCCCCTCCTCCTTCATTGCATCGATGGACGCAACGATGGACGCTGCAGCCAACGGGTGGCCGGAGTAGGTCAGCCCACCGGGGAAAACCCGGTTGTCAAAGGTGGCGGCAATGGCGTCCGAAATCACCACACCGCCCACCGGGACGTAACCGGAGTTGGACCCCTTCGCGAACACGATGAGGTCTGGCTGGGCCGCCCAATTCTGGAATGCGAACCAGGCTCCCGTGCGACCGAAGCCGGCCATGACCTCGTCCGCGATCCAGACAATCCCGTACTTGTCGCAGAGGGCACGCACTCCCTCGAGATAGCCGGGCGGCGGGACGAGGACACCGGCCGTACCCACAACAGACTCGATGATGATCGCGCCGACCGTGGCCGGGCCCTCGAACTGAATGACCTGCTCGAGGTGTTGAAGCGCGCGCTCACACTCCTGCTCCTGGCTGTCCGACCAGAAGGCGGTGCGGTAGAGGTACGGGCCGAAGAAGTGCACGTGCTGGGCCGAGTACTCATTCGGCCAACGCCGTGGGTCGCCGGTCGCAGCGATCGAAGCGCCGGTGTTGCCGTGGTACGAGCGATAGAACGACAGGACCTTGTGCTTGTTGGTGTGGATTCGAGCCATCCGAATGGCGTTCTCGACTCCATCTGCACCACCGTTGGTGAAGAAGACCTTGGACATGTTCGGCCCGGCAAGGTCGGCGATGCGCTTGGCAGCTTCACCGCGCTTGTCATTCGCGTGCTGAGGGGCAACGGTCGCGAGGGTTGCCGCCTGATCCTGGATCGCCTTGACGACCTTGGGGTGCTGGTGGCCGATGTTCACGTTGACGAGCTGCGATGAGAAGTCGAGGTAACGATTGCCATCGAAGTCCCATACGTAACTGCCCTCGCCGCCTGCAATGCACATCGGGTTCAGGGCGGCCTGGGCGCTCCACGAGTGGAACACGTGCGCGCGGTCGAGGTCGTAGACCTCCTTGCCTCGGCTCGGATCAGGCTGCACCGACATGTCGTTCCTTCCTTGTCCACGTGATTCACAGCGAGCGGCGATCAGCGCCGTCAACGCCCGCAGCGTATGACCCGACCCCATGTCAGGGCAACGGGGCCTAGGTCAGGAGGGAGGTCAGCCGAGCCCGGACGGCCGGCCACTCCTCAACGAGGACGGAGAACATGACTGTGTCCC